>QKFI01000337.1 GCA_003251455.1 Tolumonas sp. | reverse complement strand
AGTCGCCGAGGCAATTGCCATGATAACGCAGTAGCAGAGAGCTTCTTTCAACTGCTGAAACGTGAACGAATTAAGAGAAAAATCTATGCGACTAGGGATGACGCAAAGATGGATGTGTTTAATTATATTGAAATGTTTTATAACCCGAGACGACAGCATAGTTCCAATAATGGGCTATCACCGTTAGAGTATGAGCGTCAGTATTTTAATGAGGCTAAAAGTCGTCTAGTGAAGTAGTGGCGATTCAGTTTTTTTATTTTCATTTCCGACTCTCTTTATTAATCCGAATACACAAATGGAAAGCTTTTTTTCGATTCAACCTTCACCACTTTTTCCGGCTCTCTTACTTCCGGCATTTTGCCAATCCCTGATTCATGAACTCTTGCAGGTTTGATTGGTAATTCAGCGGCTTTTACGCCTGCCGAAAACACACTACCACCCTGATTTAAACTGACACTTGATCCGGATAACGTCACGCCACTTGGGTCCAGTTTGATAAAACTTCCACCCACTTTGAGCGTTATTTCGGTCCCAGCATGAAAAATTGCCTTATTCTGACTTTTCCAGCCAATGGATTGATTGGCCTGGATACGGCTTTTCTGTTCAATATGCTGTTCCGCATTGCCATGAATGGTGATGTGCTGATTTTTGCCGATTTTTTTGTGATCATTTGCTTCCAGACGAAGATGTTGTTCACCATGAACTTCTCGAAAATCATTCCCACTGACTTCCCGTTCATGACTACCATCGATTTGGATATGACTATCCGCTTTAATCAACACATCCCAATCTTGTTGCGCTTGCCAACGCAACTCTTCATGACCTTTTTTGTCTTCAA
Source organism: Tolumonas sp. (assembly GCA_003251455.1). GTDB lineage: Bacteria > Pseudomonadota > Gammaproteobacteria > Enterobacterales > Aeromonadaceae > Tolumonas. The sequence continues at coordinate 4,483 of QKFI01000337.1, read as the reverse complement.
ATCGCAATTCATTCGTACCCACACCATCCGGGGTCGAACTGGTGCGAATTCCGCTACGGGTTTTATGCTTTGGTTGCTGCCAAGCCGTTGGTTGTTCTGCATTGTGATGCATACCGGTGATCAAAGGCTTATCTGGGTTGCCATCTTCAAAACTGATCTGCACTTCCTGTCCAATTCGTGGCAGTCGTGTGATGCCATAACCATTCCCAGCCCAATCATGCATAACCCGTAACCAGCAACTGGTGTTGTTATCTCGTTGTCCTTTACGATCCCAGTAAAACTGAACTTTAATACGTCCCATCGCATCGGTATAAATCTCTTCGCCTTTCGGGCCAGTGACTAAAGCAGTCTGGATCCCTTTTAATATCGGTTTTGCAGGCTGAAAATCTGGCCGCCAGAACAGATCTCCGGGAATACCGCTGAAATGACAAGAGAGAGAGGATTGTCCAGCACTGAACTCTTCCAGTACCTGCGGTTGTTCACCTTTCATTGTTAAACGCGTGATGAGCCAATCTCGGTTTACATCTTGTCTTGGATGCTGCGTGACAGATAACCGATATCCGGTGCGTAACTGCGGCAAACTGCCTCGACCATCCACTGTGACAAGTTCACGTTGTAATGCCTGAAGATGTTGTTGTGCCTGAGTGGTTGATGCGTGATCATTCCGGTTTGCGCTGACACAGAAATAATGCGTCAGATAATCTGGCGTTGATTGTGTTGAATCCGTATTTTGATGCTTTGTATCTTGTAGATGGCGTGGTTTCTGAAAATCAAATTGCCGACGAAATACAGATTGCACCCCCACCTGATGTTGTAACGTGAAAGACAGAAGGGTATCGGCTTCGTTTGATTGCCCGGTTCCTGGTTTATAAGCAACAGGTTCGAGTTCAGCATTCCACGCTGCAGGATGATCGGCAAAAACAATTTGGCTCTGATTTTCTTCATGATGAAAGAAAAAACAGAAGCCAGCTTCACAACATAACCGTGTAATAAATGTCAGGTCACTTTCCTGATATTGCACACAATAGTCACGAGGCTGATAAGTTCCTGATAGTTGCCACAACACTCGGTCAGATGGGATCCGTTGTTCCCTCAAAATCTGATCAATGATCTCGCGCTCTGTTTTCTGTTGAAAAATGCGCTGGTTCTGTCCTAATCCCAACCAAGCGAGATTCGGTTTACAAATCAATTCATACTGTGTCAGACGCTTTCCTTGTGCTTTCTTCTTACAGCGCCACACTTGCCCATGGTAATAGTTATCGCCCGAGTGCCCTGTGAGTTTCAACGTCATTTCACTGTGTAATAGTTTTTCTGGTTGCAAATCCGAATTTTCAGTAACGACCCTCGCAATCAACGTCCATGGTTCATTGAGCTCTTCTGTGATTTCAAAACTGAGTACCTGCAATAAGGTATCAGCCGCTGCAACAGTGAGGGTATATCGCGTTTCATTAGCTAGCATGGCGCCTGAAACATCACTACCTAGTTCAGAAACAGCATCCGAAATTGAATCAAAGAAAGACATAGAAGATTCCTTACTGGGTCACATCAAAACCACCGGCGTTTCAAATCTTCCGGTTTGAGGGTTTGAAATAATTCGTGGAAATCGAAACTGGTTACAACACGTGCATGTTTATTCCAGCGCAAACCAATTTGTAACAACTTATCGAGTGGATGCCGTTTACCGAAAATAAACGGGACAATTCTGGCTTGTGTCATTGCTTCTTCTGCGGTGTCTGGAAATGGATGTTCACCGGCGAATAAACGATAGAGAACACAACTCAAAGAAAAGATATCCGTAGATAGGGTCGTTTCTTCCTCCTGAATCACCTCTGGCGCAGCAAAACGATGACTGCAAGCCCGTATAGTCTGGATTCCATTCTGTTTTTCTGAAATATGACGACTGATACCAAAATCAATCAGCGTCAGATGATTGGAAGGTGAGACAATGATATTGGCCAGCTTCAGATCGCCATGCACAATCTGGTGTTGATGGCAAAAATGAACGGCATTGACCAGCTGACGAGCTAGCTCCAGTGCACTATGGACATCAATGGTCTGTTGATAGAATAATTCTTCTAGCAGCAGTCCTTCGACCCAGTCCATGACCAGATAAGCCTGTTCTTGTTCGCGGCAAACATCAAAGTGCCGGATGGCAACAATATTTGGATGTTTTAGTCTTGATGCGAGTACATATTCATTAAACAGCAGCTTTTCAGCCTGAAGATTATCGCGCAGCGACTCGCTGACCATTTTCACCGCCACATGTTGATGTGACGTACCAAAGGTCTGCAACATATTATCAGTCGCACGATAAACCACATTCATGCCACCGATGCCAAGGATATTTTCCAGCTGATAACGACCGGATAAATTCCGGTGTTTCACGTGCATCAACTGTTGCGGCTCCAGCAGTCGGTCTGGCTGCAACATGACAATATTGTTCATCCCGTTTTCTCATATTTATTTATATTTCATGACAACAAGCGTGATGTTGTCTCTTGCTTCACCCGCTAATACGGCAGTCATGAGAGAACGCACAATCCATTCCGGTAATCCGGTCTGCATCGCCTGATGGATTTGTCGCTCTGGCAATGCCTGATGTAACCCATCGGAACAAAGCAACAGAATGTCTCCGGGGTACAGCTCAAATTCTGCACTTTGTACAGAAAGATCAGGTTCAGCACCAATCGCTCTGGTAATGATGTTCTGATGCACTTTTTGCTGTGCTTCTTCACGTGTCATTTGCTGACTATTCATCCAGCGCTGTACCAGACTGTGATCTTCACTGACCTGAAACGTCACGCCTTTGCGATGTAAATAGCAGCGGCTATCACCAGCCCAGAGCAGTGCAGCTATACCTTGGTGAGCAAGGAGTGCAACGACCGTTGTGCCCATCATCAATTCGTCTTCTGTCAGGGTTTTTTCACAACACAGGTGATAATTCACTCGGCGCAGCTCATCCAAAGCACATTGGACACGTCGAGATAAAGCGCCTTGCGTTGGAATATTCAGCATCGACTCAACCACCATCCGGCTGGCGAGTTCCCCCCTATCGCCACCACCCATCCCATCGGCAACCACCCAGAGTCCTGACTGATTATCGACCAGATAATTATCCTGATTCCGGGTTCTTACATGACCAATACTGGTTGCCGCGGCTGACAACCAGTGATGGGTTTGTGATGTTTTCACCGCAAACACACAAACTCTTCGGCAATGAGAAGTTGGTCAATCGACTGCGTAACAATGGATTTGGCGTATGGTCACAGGTAAACAGATACTGAACCTGCGATCCTGCTTTTCCCATAGTGACACGCAGAACATCCTCTCCGTTTTTCAGACTGTTCGAGCCATGGTCCAGGAAGCGGAATAACGACCAGTTGCCAGCTGTTGACCCTTGAGTCACGACCTTGCCGGTGAGATCGGTCAGTACAATCGCGGTTTCTGCCGTTCCTTGTATCTGCGGCCACTGAATATCGATTGGTACAATCGGTCCATGCTGATACACCAAAGCAGCGCCTGCATATCGGAAATCAGCACGCAGAATATTCGCATCTAACTCTAGCGGCTGCACCTTGATATTTATGGCAGTCTGATTGCCATTTTCACTGAAAAACGCCTTGCGAATTTCAATGGCAGATTGCAGTTGTCGCAGGGTCGATCGGCTTAAACGAATCCCCTGACCATCAATCGAACGTGACAACACTTGATTACCTTTCACCACAAAAAATGGCTTCAAAGGACCGGAAACAAATTGATCAAGCACCCCGCCCGGTTTAAAGAAGGCATTAAAATCGCCCATGGAAACATCCTGATCGGCATTCACAAAGGGATAACGGCCATCGAGCGTTGACTGATAAATCTCGTAGACATCAGAACGATACTGAATGTTGATATATTCTTGCGCTTTATCCAGTGTGAAGCCCCAAGCATCTGAGCCCATCGAATTGAACCAGCTCTTCATCGGTTCAGGCAGACGATCAGCAGCAACCCGCAACTGCGTTAATTCATCCGCCTGTCCGCTCATTCGTCCTGCAGCTAATTGATATGCCGCAATGACTTGATCGGGCGCGTGAGCAAGTGCTGTAAATTTGGTTTGAACTGCATTGAGTGCAGCAAAGGCATCAGACAATGCTTGAACTGGCATCCCATTTTCCTGAACCAGCTGATTAAACACAGCAAATTTCAACGTGACCGATTGTTTAGGGCCTTTTGCTTGTGCATCCTCAAGCGCAGACCCCGCCTGCTTCACCAATGCTTTCGCCAGTTTTCCTTGCTGTCCGGCTTTTTTCAGCAGTGCATCTTCAGCTTCATTGCTGACGTCATTTTCCGGCAATTTAAACAGCGTGTTATCGCGGATCAGTGCCAACATCCGCTGGATTGGTTGGTTACTGTTGAGGTTATTTAAGGTATCGCTGACATCATTCAGATCACCGGCAGGTCTCAGTTGTAATTGACCTACGGCTTCACTCCAATAACTCAG
>QKFI01000381.1 GCA_003251455.1 Tolumonas sp. | reverse complement strand
TGATTCTGTATCGTATTCAACGTGTGAAGTGTTGATGGTGATACCACGTGCTTTTTCTTCTGGTGCGTTATCGATCTGATCGAATGCACGAGCCTGACCACCAAATTTTTTAGACAGAACTGCAGTGATTGCAGCAGTCAGAGTGGTTTTACCGTGGTCAACGTGGCCGATGGTACCAACGTTAACGTGGGGTTTTGTACGTTCAAATTTTTCTTTAGACATGCTCGTCCCTCTAAGCTAACACTGTTTTATGGTAAGAAACTCACCACGGTACACACCGTCCGACGAGTATCAACAATGGCTCTTTGATTAAAAAATGGAGCGGGCAGCGGGAATCGAACCCGCATCATCAGCTTGGAAGGCTGAGGTAATAGCCATTATACGATGCCCGCATAGATTGCGATCGTTATCATTGAGATGGTGGAGGGAGAAGGATTCGAACCTTCGAAGGCAGAGCCGTCAGATTTACAGTCTGATCCCTTTGGCCGCTCGGGAATCCCTCCATCGATGCCAATGACCGGCACTTCAAAGAGCGTTGCGAATTCTAGTTCAAGCATCGCTTCGGAGCAACAGTTGTAAACCGAGTTTTCATCAGTTTTCTCATTCTATTTCATGATTTTTTCCTCTTTTTTGATTTTTTGCACCATCTCTGCGCTTTCTGTTTGTCGGAATATCAGGGCTGGTGTAATGTCAGGCATCCCGTTGACAGGACGCCAATGCATGATTACTGATTCACTACATCTTTCTCCATATTTGCATTTTGATCGGGGACAATGGGCACATTTACGTGACTCAGTACCAATGACTTTAACGGAAATGGATTTGATTAATCTTCGTGGTATTCATGATGAATTATCACTTGATGAAGTCCGCGATATTTATCTGCCATTATCACGATTACTAAACCTATATGTAAAAGCACGCAGAAGCAAGGTCATCGAACAATTTCTGGGTTCTGCTAACGAGCGCGTTCCATATGTCATTAGTATTGCCGGGAGTGTTGCTGTAGGGAAAAGTACAACGGCTCGAATTTTACAAGCCTTGCTAGATCGCTGGCCGGAACACCCTAAAGTTGAATTAATCACGACTGATGGCTTTTTATATCCAAACCGGATATTAGAAGAACGCGGCTTAATGAAGAAGAAAGGGTTTCCCCAATCTTATGATATGCGTCGGCTGGTTAATTTTGTTGCCGATATCAAAGCGGGCAAGCCAATCGTTGAAGCACCTGTGTACTCTCATCACATTTACGATATCGTTCCGGATGAATCTAAAGTGGTGCAACAACCAGATATTCTGATTATCGAAGGTCTGAATGTGCTGCAAAGTGGCATGGACTATCCACATGATCCACATCGGGTTTTTGTTTCTGATTTTGTCGATTTCTCCATCTATGTAGATGCAGATAAATCATTGCTGAGAGAATGGTATATCCAACGGTTCCTCCGGTTCAGAAAAAGCGCTTTTTCAGATCCGACAAGTTATTTCCACCATTATTCGCACTTCACTGAAGAAGAGGCAGAAGACACCGCTTGTCGCATCTGGGATGAAATCAATTATCCGAATCTGATCGCAAATATTTTACCAACACGTGAGCGGGCCAATTTGATTCTGACGAAAGGCACTCAGCATTTGATTGA
>QKFI01000004.1 GCA_003251455.1 Tolumonas sp. | reverse complement strand
ACAGTCGTTGTAATATGAACAAGCCCTTTTTCTTCACCCGTAAAGGTATAGGGTAATTTCAAATTCTGTACATCGGCATATGATTTACCCATCAGACGTTTTACAGACTGGATAGTATTGGACGGATCTAATGCAGCTGCATTTTTAGCTTCAGTTCCAACTTCAATACCTTCAGTGGTATATCGGACGACCGAAGGCAAAATCTCCCGCCCGTGATCATCGGCCAACGTTTCCGCGGCACCGCTACGAACGACAGCCACAAGTGAATTCGTTGTACCAAGGTCGATACCTACCGCCCATTTCTGCTGATGAGGAGCCGCACTTAAGCCAGGCTCAGCAATATGCAATAACGCCATAATTTGTCTCACTACCTCGTAGGTGTTGTCACAACACTGACTGGTTATAAATCAAAAAGAGATTCTTCAAGCTTATCCAATTCATCTTTCATTTTCTGGACAAACTTCAGTTTCCGTACCGTATCCGCAGCTTTCTCAAAAAGCGCATCAGTCAATTGCTGTTCTAACTCAGCGAAATACTGTTGGTAATATTTTTTCACACGCGCCTGAAAACGAGTGATTGCAGCTTCATCCGGACTTTTCTGCAAACCATCCAACTCTTCCCGCCAATCCAACTGTTCCATCAGAAAGGCAGTGTCTTTTACGGTCTGTTGCTCATGGCGAAGATCAATACCCTGTAACACCAATATATATTCAGCTCGCGCCAAAGGTTGTTTGAGGGTGTTATAGGCACTATTGATCTCTACGGACTGCTGCATCGCAGACAGCTTCACACTTTCAGATTCAGAAGCCACATTGTCAGGATGATATTGACGCTGAAGATCACGATAACGTACCGCTAATTCGTTTGTGTCGACCGCCAATGAAACGGGGAGTTGAAACAATTCAAAATAATTCACAAAAAATAAAAGGCGCATAAAAGCGCCTTTTATCATGTAGGAACAGTCTAAGCGAGTGGAATTCGCTTTCCGTTTAGATCTCTCAATCAAACGGTGAAACTTTCACCACAACCACAGGCATCTTTCACGTTCGGATTATTGAATTTAAATCCTTCGTTCAGACCTTCTTTCACAAAGTCGAGTTCAGTTCCATCCAGATAAGCCAGACTTTTCTGATCAATGATCACTTTAACGCCTTTATCTTCGAAAACCGTATCTGCGTCATCCAGCTCATCAACGAATTCCAGTACATAGGCCATACCGGAACAACCTGATGTTTTAACCCCCAGACGTAAACCAATCCCTTTACCCCGGTTGGTTAAAAAACGCTGAACACGTTCTGCAGCAGTTTCCGATAATGTGATCGCCATCTGTACTCACCTTACGACTAAATTAGTTTAAACCTTTTTTCTGTTTGTAATCTGCAATCGCAGCTTTGATTGCATCTTCCGCCAGAATCGAGCAGTGGATTTTAACTGGTGGTAATGCCAGTTCTTCTGCAATTTCCGTATTTTTGATTGCAGCCGCTTCATCCAGAGTTTTTCCCTTCACCCATTCAGTAACTAATGAGCTGGATGCAATCGCAGAACCACAGCCGTAGGTTTTAAAGCGGGCATCTTCAATCACGCCGTCTTCACTTACTTTCAGCTGTAATTTCATCACGTCGCCACAAGCCGGTGCACCGACCATGCCTGTTGCCACATTTGGATCATCTTTATCAAATGAACCAACGTTACGCGGGTGTTCGTAATGATCAATAACTTTTTCACTGTAAGCCATTTTAAATTCTCCTAACTATCAGTGACTAACCCACTCAACCTTGGTCAGGTCAATCCCTTCTTTAAACATATCCCACAATGGAGATAATTCACGCAGTTTACCGATCGATTCGTGGATCA
>QKFI01000413.1 GCA_003251455.1 Tolumonas sp. | reverse complement strand
AATAATCTCGCTTTGCCATAGTAAGTTATCCATACCATTATTATAGGCAGACGGGCGTTAGTCATCCTAACGCCCGTATTTACTGCCGATTAAAGCCTGAAATTATTTTTTGTCGTCTTTTACTTCTTCAAATTCTGCATCAACCACATCATCGTGTTTTGCATCAGAAGAACTACCAGATTGACCAGCATCAGCACCTGCATGTGCCTGATGTTGAGCTTGCTGTTGTGCAATTTCCATCAGTTTCTGAGAAACAGTCATTAATGCCTGTTGTTTGGCTTCAATTTCTGCTTTGTCATCACCTTTCACTGCATCTTCCAGCGCTTTTACCGCATCTTCGATTTTAGATTTTTCATCAGCAGGTAATGCATCACCTGCTTCAGTGATCTGTTTACGAGTAGCGTGAATTAATGCATCCGCATGGTTACGAGCCTGAACTAATTCTTCAAACTTTTTATCTTCTGCAGCATTCGCTTCTGCTTCACGAACCATGCGTTCGATTTCGTCATCAGACAGACCAGAAGAAGCCTGAATAGTAATCTTCTGTTCTTTGCCAGTATCTTTATCTTTTGCTGATACATGCAGGATACCGTCAGCATCGATATCTAAAGTAACTTCGATTTGTGGCAAACCACGCGGTGCTGGACGAATACCTTCCAAATTAAACTGACCTAATGATTTGTTATCTGAAGCGCGTTTACGCTCACCCTGCAGAACATGGATCGTTACAGCTGATTGATTGTCGTCCGCTGTTGAGAATACCTGCGATTTTTTAGTTGGAATCGTCGTGTTTTTCTCAATCAGCGTCGTCATCACGCTACCCATGGTTTCGATACCCAGTGATAACGGGCATACGTCTAACAACAGTACGTCATGTTTTTCACCAGCCAGAACACCGCCCTGGATTGCTGCACCCATTGCTACAGCTTCATCAGGGTTCACGTCTTTACGTGGTTCTTTACCGAAGAAATCAGCTACTGCTTTTTGAACCATTGGCATACGAGTCTGACCACCAACTAAGATGATATCGTCCAGCTCGCTCACTGATAAACCAGCATCTTTTAATGCAATTTTCAGTGGTTCAATTGATTTTTTAACTAAATCTTCAACCAGTGACTCTAGTTTTGCACGAGTCACTTTGATGTTCATGTGTTTTGGACCTGTCGCATCAGCAGTAACGTATGGCAGGTTTACTTCAGTCTGTTGTGCTGAAGACAGTTCGATTTTCGCTTTTTCAGCAGCATCTTTCAGACGTTGCAGAGCCAGTTGATCTTTACGCAGATCGATACCCTGTTCACGTTTGAATTCATCAACCAAATAGTTGATCAGACGGTTATCAAAGTCTTCACCACCTAAGTGTGTGTCGCCGTTAGTTGACAATACCTCGAAGGTTTTTTCACCATCCATTTCATCAATTTCGATGATAGAAATATCGAATGTACCACCACCTAAGTCATAAACAGCGATTTTACGTTCGCCTTTAACTTTATTTACGCCATAAGCAAAAGCAGCTGCAGTTGGTTCGTTGATAATACGTTTTACATCCAGACCAGCGATACGACCAGCATCTTTTGTCGCCTGACGTTGAGCATCGTTAAAGTACGCAGGAACAGTGATAACAGCTTCTGTTACTGGCTCACCCAGAAAATCTTCTGCAGTTTTCTTCATTTTTTTCAGAACTTCAGCAGAGATCTGCGGTGCCGCCAATTTACGACCTTTCACATCAACCCATGCATCACCATTGTCTGCACGAACGATATCAAATGGCATAATTTTGATATCACGCTGTACTTCTTCATCTTCGTAGCGGCGACCGATCAAACGTTTGATCGCATACAGTGTATTTTTAGGGTTTGTGACAGCCTGACGTTTTGCTGGTTGACCAACTAACGTTTCACCATCATCGGTGTATGCAATGATAGAAGGTGTTGTACGATCACCTTCCGCATTTTCAATTACACGCGCGGTGTCACCATCCAGAATTGCTACACATGAATTGGTTGTACCCAAATCAATACCGATGATTTTACCCATTTGATATATCTCCAGAATTTTTTACTTTACTAAACCGTTAAATCTAATATTAGGGCTATCATTGTTTTTTCAAGTGCCCTGTAAAACGGCGTTAACTGTTATATGGTGTTGCCCCCTGACTTATTCAAGGGGTCTTTAATAATTAAACTTCAACGTGAACTTAATTGGCTGGAGCCTTGCTGACAACAACCATTGCAGGACGAACAACACGTCCGTTTAATTCATAACCTTTCTGCATAACTGCAATAACGGTATTCGCTGCCACATCAGCATTTTCAATCATGCTCATAGCCTGATGCTGATTTGGGTCAAAAGCTTGTCCTTGCGGGTCAATCGCCATAACACCAAATTTAGCAACGCTACTAATCATTGATTTCAGGGTTAACTCAACACCTTCAATCAGTGGTTTCACAGATTCATTTTCTTTATCTGCAACCTGTAAAGTACGTTCCAGATTATCCATCACAGGCAGCAGTTCAGTGATGAATTTTTCCAGTGCAAACTTATGCGCCTTCTCAACATCCAGCGCAGCACGGCGACGCAAGTTTTCCATTTCAGCAACAGCACGGATAGCGCGATCTTTTTCTTCATTCGCCTGGTGTGTCGCCTGATCAAGTTTTTGTTCCAATTCAGTTACATAAGCAGGATCGATGGTGATGTTTTCCAGTGAAATTGTTTCAGACTGTTCTGTTGTCTGATCTTCATTGTTAATTGGTTCCTGGGTTTGTTCCTGATTAGTCATGTCTCTCTACCTGATAGATCTGAAATTTCACAATGCGACTGATATGGGGGCTACATGAAAGAATTCAAGAGGAAAATTAATGATTATTCTGTTTTATTGCTGATTATGGAAAGCGTTATACTCAAATGATGCAAATTTAAGGATTCTATTCATGGCAGAGCGTTTCCGCACCCTCGCATTACTCGGTAAGATTAACCATGATGATGTAAACCAGACTTTAACGAGTCTTTATCAATTTCTTAAAGCAAATCAATATGAGGTGTTGCTGGAGGAACGTTTAAGCCGGCAAATTACCTGCGATCAGCAAAACTTCATGGATGTCGTCGAACTTGGACGAAGAGCAGATCTGGCTATCGTCGTTGGGGGGGATGGCCATATGCTTGGTGCAGCCCGAGTCTTTGCTCGATATGGTGTTCCAGTAATTGGAGTAAACCGTGGAAATCTGGGTTTTTTAACTGATCTTTCACCGACAGAGTTTCACGAACCATTATTACAAGTCCTTCAAGGCCAATACAAAACAGAACATCGCTTTCTGCTTGAAGCTTCTATTTATCGACATGGAGAACTTAAATCCTCCAATACAGCTCTGAATGAAGCAGTTCTGCATCCAGGTAAAATCGCCCACATGATCGATTATTCGGTTTTTATCGATAATTCGTTTGTCTTCAGTCAACGCGCTGATGGCATGATCATATCAACTCCGACAGGTTCTACGGCTTACGCACTTTCAGCCGGAGGACCTATTTTAACCCCGCAATTAAATGTGATGACTTTAGTTCCTATGTTTCCGCATACACTGAGTTGTCGCCCAATTGTGATTGATGCACAAAGTCAGGTGAAGCTTGTGATCTCTGCTGAAAATCAAGATGAATTATTACATGTTAGCTGTGATGGGCATGTGAATTTATCGGTACAACCAGGCGATGAAATCATTATTCAGCAGGCAGCGCATAAGCTGACATTGCTGCATCCGAAAGAATATGACTATTTTAATGTATTACGAACTAAATTAGGCTGGAGTAACCAACTGTACTAATATACAGTAAAATTTATCGCACCCTCTTTACTGTATGCACATACAGTATATACTTTGTGTTAGTTTATCGCGGTTAAGGTTGCCTGGTATGCTGACACAACTCACTGTTCAAAATTTTGCGATTGTTCGTTTTCTCGAGCTGGATCTCGTCAATGGGATGACCAGTATCACTGGGGAAACTGGTGCAGGAAAATCCATTGCGATTGACGCTCTCGGATTATGTCTTGGTGAACGAGCGGAAAACGGCATGTTACGCCCCGGCAGTGATAAAGCAGAAGTAATTGCCCGGTTTAACATTGAGAAAAATATTCAAGCGCAGCAATGGCTGACAGCAAATGATCTCGAAAATCAGAATGAATGTATTTTACGTCGAGTCGTGACCAATGAAGGGCGTTCTCGCGCCTATATCAATGGAACCCC
>QKFI01000014.1 GCA_003251455.1 Tolumonas sp. | reverse complement strand
GGTGTCATTACCGAATGAAGAAGGGATTGAACAGCTGAAACTTAAACTCCGTTCTCTTGATGTGACTCCAGGCGAATAAACTCAACGCCTGATTCTGATATTCCGGTTACTTGGGTTAAGGGGGATCTCTTAGCCCGTCTTATCATTTGTCCATATTCCCTCGATTCAAAATATCCCGTTCAGTACAGTGAGCGATTATTTCGTAATCATCGCGCACAGATATTTTTCCCTAAAAACTGGGTATCTGACTTAGATCATGCATGGATTTTATTTGTAAGGGTGTTGGTGCGTTGTATTTGGCTGTCATCAATACAGCGATGAAGGGCATAGAAGTTGGATTGGTTTGAACTTGATAAGAGTCTATAAACAAAAAGGACTTACAACGAAACGCTGTAAGTCCAACGACCAAGCGATTATGAGTCGCCTGCTCTGACCGCTGAGCTAAGGGGCCAAAAGTGGTGCGTATTATACGAATTGCGCTTCTGAGTGTCTAGATTTCAACAGGTTAGCCGCTCATAAAAGCGGCAACCTGTGATATATCTTGCAGTTTTATTCGTCTAAGAAGCTACGAAGTGTTTCAGAACGGCTTGGATGACGCAGTTTACGCAGTGCTTTCGCTTCGATCTGACGAATACGTTCACGAGTAACATCAAACTGTTTACCAACCTCTTCTAACGTGTGGTCAGTATTCATATCGATACCAAAACGCATCCGTAAGACTTTTGCTTCACGAGCCGTAAGGCCTGACAGCACATCGCGGGTTGCTGCTTTCAAGCTTTCAGATGTTGCTGCATCTGCTGGCAGAGAAAGCGTTGTATCTTCAATAAAGTCACCTAAATGCGAATCTTCATCATCACCGATAGGGGTTTCCATCGAGATTGGTTCTTTCGCAATTTTCAGCACTTTACGAATCTTGTCTTCTGGCATGCCCATGCGTTCAGCTAACTCTTCAGGGCTAGCTTCACGACCCATTTCCTGCAGCATCTGACGTGAAATACGATTCAGTTTATTGATCGTTTCAATCATGTGTACCGGAATACGGATGGTACGAGCCTGATCCGCGATAGAGCGGGTGATCGCCTGACGGATCCACCAAGTCGCATACGTGGAGAACTTGTAACCACGGCGGTATTCAAATTTATCAACCGCTTTCATCAGACCGATGTTACCTTCCTGAATCAGATCCAGGAATTGCAAACCACGGTTGGTATATTTCTTCGCAATCGAAATTACCAGACGTAAGTTCGCTTCAACCATCTCTTTTTTCGCACGGCGAGCTTTCGCTTCACCAATGCTCATACGACGGTTGATATCTTTGATTTGAGCGATTGTCAGGCCAGTTTCCTGTTCAACCTGCTGTAATTTTTGAATACAACGCTGAACTTCGTCATCAACACGCTCTAAGCCTGTTGACCAAGGTTTTCCGCTACCTTTTGCAAACTCGAACCAACCATTGCTGGACTCATTATTCGTGAATGCAGTAACGAAGTTTTTCTTCGGCATTTTTGCGTATTCAACGCAATTACGCATGATTAAACGTTCTTGAACACGGACGCGTTCCATCATGTCACGCATGCTGTTTACTAAGCGTTCGAATTGCTTAGGAACCAGACGAAATTCTTTGAATACATTGGCTAATGCGTCAATTTGCTCTTTTGCAGCTTCGCTTTCACGACCGGTCGCTTTAATTGCATCACGGGTTTTTTCGTGTTGTTCGCGCAGTGCAGCAAATTTTTCACGTGCTACTTCAGGATCCGGACCTGAGTCGTCGTCTGAGTCGCTATCGCTGTCACCATCTTCGTCTTCATCTTCGTCGTCATCATCACTAGAATCTGAGTCTGATTCTTCATCGTCATCCAGTTCAGAACCAATGGTCGAGCCAGGTGCACTCAGATCATCTTCTTCGCTCACAAAACCGGAAATGATATCGCCAAGACGAATATGACCAGCTTCGAAGCGATCGAACTGATCTAATAAATAAGTAATTGCTTCAGGGTATTCAGCAACAGAACTTTGAACTTGGTTGATACCGTCTTCGATACGCTTCGCAATATCGATTTCGCCTTCACGGGTCAACAGTTCAACAGTACCCATTTCGCGCATATACATACGCACGGGATCGGTGGTACGGCCAATCTCGGATTCAACAGATGCCAGTACTTGTGCAGCCGCTTCAGCAGCATCTTCATCGGCAGCACTGTTTTCGGTCAGCAACAGATCATCGGCATCAGGTGCACTTTCAACGACCTGTATACCCATGTCGTTGATCATTTGAATAATATCTTCTATCTGATCAGAGTCGACGATATCCTGAGGCAGATGGTCGTTCACTTCTGAATAAGTCAGATAGCCCTGCTCTTTACCTTTGGCAACGAGGAGTTTAAGTTGCGACTGAGGGGTTTGCTCCATAGAACTCATCCGGTTGGTACTTACTAAGGCAGGTAAAAAACTGCCCGGTGGCGTAAAATCCGCCGATTATAATGAAACGACGGCCATTTTGCACGTTTACGACAAAGTAAAAATCCGCCCCGTTATCATCATTCATAGCAGGGTAAGCGGTTTGTTCAGTGCAGTGTTGCAACATTCACTAGCTGTAATCCCGAAAATCCGGGCTATATTAACCATATAGTGCCGGCAGACCTCAAATTCAAGGCATAGGCACAATTTTCTTGTGTTTAGGTTCGCTTATATTCTGAAATCAGAAATAAAAGTTCCTGTTTTTCTTCCTGCGTCAGTTGTGACTGATTCTGCAGGATTTCTAATCGCTGTTGGAGATAAAGATCCAGCAATCGATCACAAACATCCTCGAGTTCTTCGCGGATATTTTCTCCGATAGCAATACCATCCAGCATCGCGAGCTGTGCTAAAGCATTGCCTTCTCGGGTACCTCGCCAGTGTTCGAGTAACTGACCGGTTGTCATTGGGTTGCTATGCAATTGAGCGAGCAAAGACATAAACACCTCTATGCCCGGTTCATTAAGCGATTTTAGCACATCCGGCAGGGGCGGCAGTAACGCGGCTTCTTGCGGATGCTGTACGACCAAAGCAATCGCACGACGGATCAGGGTGAGTTTGATTTTTCCCCCTGATTTCGCTGGTGTGGTGCGTGTTTGGTCTTCCTGTTCCTGACGACGAAAAATATCACGTAAGCGTTTTTCGTTTTCCCCCCAACGTAATTGGGCGGACAAACGTGTCAGTAAACTTTCGCGGTTAAAACCTTCAGGTACACGTCGTATCAAAGCGATTGCTTTATTGGCCAGTTCATTCTGTCCAGCTTCGCCGCTCAGATTGATATCACGACTTAAGCGTTCAAACATGAATTCAGCAAATGATGGTGAATTATCTAATTGTTGTTCGAATACTTCGCGTCCATAGGCACGGATATAACTATCCGGATCGTGCTCTGGTGGTAAAAAGACAAAACGAAGTGTCTTACCATCCTGCAGACTTGGTAATGCATTTTCCAATGCTCGCCAGGCTGCTTCCCGTCCGGCATTATCACCGTCATAACAGCAAATCACTTCAGCCGTTGTTCTGAAGAGCAAATGCATATGATCTGGGGTTGTTGAAGTGCCAAGAGAGGCCACCGCATAGTCCACGCCGAATTGAGCGAGCGCGACGACATCCATATAGCCTTCAACAATCAGGATCCGATTTGGATTACGGTATTTCTCTTTGACCTGATACAACCCGAACAGCTCTTTCCCTTTATGGAAAATCGGTGTTTCAGGCGAGTTCAGATATTTGGGGGTACCATCGCCTAATACGCGGCCACCAAATCCAATGACGCGACCACGACGATCCTGGATTGGAAACATGATCCGATCGCGGAATCGATCATACGATCCGCCGTTATCGCGTTGAATCAGCATACCAAGCTCAACTAACTGCGCTTCTGCGGTTGCTGACCTTGCAAGGGTTTGCCGTAATCCATCCCATCCGGAAGGCGCATAGCCAATACCGAATTGCTTTACGACTTCACCTGTCAATCCACGTTGTTTCAGATATTCAATCGCCTGAGGTGCCGTTTTCAGTTGGCTTTGAAAATAGCGTCCAGCCAATTCCATCAACTGATATTGATCTGCTGCAGCCGGGTTTTGCTGGTAACCACCAGATTGTTCGACCGGAACTTGTAACCCATGCAGGTTTGCAAGTTCAGCGATTGCATCCGGAAATGACAGACCGTCATATTCCATCAGAAAGCCAACAGCGTTGCCATGTGCGCCACACCCAAAACAGTGATAGAACTGCTTTTCCTGGCTGACAGTAAAGGATGGCGATTTTTCGTTATGAAACGGACAGCAAGCCTGAAAGTTTTTTCCGGCTTTTTTCAGATGAACTCGACTATCGATCAACTCGACAATGTCGGTACGATTTAGCAGATCATCAATAAAGGATTGCGGGATTTTGCCTGCCATCTGTATTCCGTCTGCGAATAAATGAAACAAGCCGCAACGGTCTGAGGATTAGTACAGACGGTTACGACGTGCGTTTTCGCGAGCCAGTTTTTTCATGTGGCGTTTTACTGCAGACGCTTTAGCGCGTTTACGTACAGTAGTTGGCTTTTCGTAGAATTCACGGCTGCGAACGTCAGACAGAATACCTGCCTTTTCGCATGAACGTTTAAAGCGACGTAATGCTACGTCAAATGGCTCGTTTTCACGTACTTTAATAACTGGCATGTGCCTTTCACCTCGGTGTGAATAAGTTTACTGGCTGAAAAATCGAACAGCCTTCTAAAAATGGTGCCGAATTTTAATCCTATGCAAGGGGGTCTGTAAACCCCGATCAGAACTTGCTGGTGCAAAAAAGCACTGAAATGTACTATAGCACGCAATTATACGGTGTGATTTTTACCGGAGAAACTAAAAATGCGGGTATTAGGCATTGAAACTTCCTGCGATGAAACCGGGATCGCGATCTTCGATGATCAAAACGGGATCCTTGCTCATCAGCTTTATAGTCAGATCAAACTTCATGCAGATTATGGTGGTGTTGTGCCTGAATTGGCCAGTCGAGACCATATTCGCAAAACATTACCCCTAATCGATGCGGCTTTAAAACAAGCGGGATGTCAACCAGAGGATCTGGATGGGATCGCGTATACCGCAGGGCCGGGTTTGGTTGGTGCACTATTGGTTGGATCGACGATCGCTCGATCATTGGCGATGGCCTGGAATAAACCGGCGATCCCTGTCCACCATATGGAAGGTCATTTACTGGCGCCGATGCTGGAAGAACATGTACCGGAATTTCCGTTTATCGCACTTCTGGTATCTGGTGGCCATACTTTACTGGTTCGGGTGGACGGTATTGGTCAATATCAGATCCTTGGCGAATCGATTGATGATGCTGCTGGTGAGGCATTTGATAAGACTGCCAAGTTATTAGGACTGGATTATCCCGGTGGTGCGGCTTTATCGAAGTTGGCTGAGCAAGGGACGCCGGGACGATTTGTATTTCCTCGTCCGATGACAGACCGACCTGGTCTGGATTTCAGTTTCTCAGGCCTAAAAACCTTTGCCGCAAATACGATCCGTAGTCAGGGAGAGGACGATCAAACACGAGCAGACATTGCGCATGCATTCCAATCTGCGGTGATTGATACGCTGGCGATTAAATGTAAACGCGCTTTACAGGAAACTCATCTGAAACGTCTGGTGATAGCGGGCGGCGTCAGTGCAAATAAAGAATTGCGTCATCAATTAGCCGCGTTGATGCAAAAACTGGGTGGGGAAGTGTTTTATCCTCGTCCGGAATACTGCACAGATAACGGTGCAATGATCGCATATGCAGGTATGCAACGTTTGAAAGCAGGACAAATTGCGGATCTGGAGATCAGCGTCAAACCTCGCTGGAGTCTGGAGACATTACCGCCGGTGACGGCGTAACGGATGTTTCTTCCAGATTTTCGGTTCTAAGCCATGCATGAGTCGGGTAATGTTTTCGTGATGACGGAGCAGGATCAGACAACACAGCATGGCAACCGGGAGTGTATATTCAGGTTTGATGAGATAGGTATAAAACGGCGCTAAAAGAGAAGCAACGATCGCAGCTAATGATGAATAACCGGTCAACAGTAGCGTGATAAGCCAGGTGATGATCATAAAGCTGCCCATATCTAATCCCAGAGGCAGCAAAGCACCAAGAGCGGTTGCCACGCCTTTACCGCCCCGGAAATGAAAATAAAGCGGAAACATGTGACCGAGACAGGCGGCAATACCGATAAAGCCAAGATAAATCGCCGGGATGCCGAGATACCACGATAAATAGACTGGTATCGTTCCTTTGAGTAGATCCATGAATAGTACTAGCAGAGCGACATCATAACGACCGGAGCGTAAAACATTGGTTGCGCCTGGATTATGTGAGCCATAATTTCGGGGATCCGGCATATGATAATAGCGACTGATCAGCACTGCACCGCTGATGGATCCAACCAGATAAGCCATGCCGATCATGGCAATTGTCAGTGCAATCATGTTTCTCCTGAGCGGGATAGACACATAATTTTTCGATCTGTATCAGCTTGGAGTATGATCCGATACAGACAATTTCCTCCAGAGTAGCAGAATTAGGTTAAAACATGGATAAAGTCTTTATCGATCATCTCGAAATCTACTGCACAATTGGTGTGTACGAATGGGAAAAAAAGATCACACAAAAGCTGATCGTCGATCTGGAAATGGATTATGACAACCAAGCGGCTGGTGAACAGGATGACATCAAGCTAGCGTTGGATTATTCAGCAGTTTCAAAAAGGGTAACCGAGATGGTGAGCAGCCAGCCGATCCAATTGGTGGAAGCTGTGGCTGAACGTGTTGCGCAGCTATTACTGACCGAGTTCCCTATTCTGAAGGTCAGAGTGAAAGTGATCAAACCCGGTGCCGTGGTGAATGCCCGCAGTGTCGGAGTTGAAATTGTACGGGAGGCGTAATGGCCCGTATCTTTATTGGTGTGGGGTCAAATATTGAGCGTGAACGATATTTACGTGCAGGTTTAATGGCCTTACAGGAAGTGTTTTCAGAGTGTCAGTGTTCTTCTGTCTATGAAAGTGATGCCTTTGGTTTTGACGGTGATCCTTTCTTTAATCTGGTGATCTCGGCAACAACGTCTTTGTCTGTCAGAGAAGTCTCTGCAACGTTGAGAAAAATCGAATTTGCTCATGGCAGACCGGAAAATGCGCGAAAATTTTCAGGACGTACACTGGATCTGGATCTGCTGGCTTATGATGCATTAGTGATTTCGGAGCCGCTGGTGTTACCACGAGAAGAGATCCTGAAAAATGCTTTTGTCTTGTGTCCGTTTGCTGAGCTGGCTCCGGAATGGCGACACCCGTTAGCAGAGAAGACATTGACCGTATTGTGGCAAGCCTTTGATGCCAGTCACCAACCGCTTTGGCGGATTGATTTTGACTGGCACGCTCGTTAGATATCATTCCAACGACAATGAACCTCTCGAATCGCCAGTAAGCGACGACGTGCAAGCTGCTGGCGGATTGCTTCCCCTGTATAACCAGCCTCAATAATCGGTT
>QKFI01000155.1 GCA_003251455.1 Tolumonas sp. | reverse complement strand
CACCACGACCACAAAGTCCTGAATCCGAAACCTCTGCGATCACCTGTTTTGGTGAATTCAATAATGCTTTTCTAAGCCCATCCCCGGAATAATGGCTTTCGTATGTTAATTGGTTTGTCACCGTTTCATCGATGCGAGTTTCCAAAGCGGTATGAGCCCGATATGCTTCTTTACATGATTTGAGGATTTCCGGTATGTCATGCGGAGTCAGATTGGAAAAAACAGCCGTATTAATCATCATGGACGGCGCTTGATCATCCATCCCGATGCCCCCAGCCCAATCCAGTGAAAACAGGCCATCCGGCGTTGTTTCTCCAAAGGTAATACCCAGATCTCTTTCCAGCTGTGAGGCAATTTTCATCGCGCCTTTCATCATGGACGAAATATCGCGACTGATCCGGATAATATATTTCCCCGCTGGCTTGGTAAGAATGTACTGATAAAACGTTGCCACACTAAAAACACGAGAAGGTGGAATATCCAATGTCTGAGCAATGTATTGCATCGCATATTCCGACACATAACCATATTCTTGCTGTATCGCCCATAACATCGATAGCAAGGACGTAGGCTGGCAACCCAGTTTATCAACGGTTTGCGAGATTAATAGACGAACACCTTCCTGCTCTGTCTGCAACATAATTCGTACCTCCACTTTCCTGTTGTCGTGAAAGGCCCGAGAGACAACAGAAAGACTTATTCAGGTCGTATTATGAGCATAGCAATTTACAATTGATTCAGTGGAATTTTGAGATACTGAATACCGTTGTCATCTTCTGGTGGCAGCGCTCCGCCCCTCATGTTGACCTGCACGGATGGCAGGATCAGATTCGGCATTTTCAACGTGGCATCTCTGGTATTACGCATTTCGACAAAAGCAGCTTCTGATATCCCGTCGTGGACATGAACATTATTCCGTTTTTCATCCCCGATCGTTGTTTCATATAAGAAATGATCACGCCCCGGTGCTTTATAGTCATGACACATAAAGACCCGCGTTTCATCCGGCAATAAGAAGAGTTTATGGATGGAATGGTAGAGCGTTGCAGCATCGCCGCCGGGGAAATCACAACGTGCAGAACCGTAATCAGGCATAAACAAGGTATCGCCGACAAACGCAGCATCACCAATGACGTATGTCATACAGGCAGGCGTATGCCCTGGCGTATGAATTGCTGTGCCCTGAATGCTGCCAATGCGAAACGGTTCACCATCCTGAAATAAGTGATCAAACTGACTGCCATCGACGGCAAAATCAGCACCCGCATTAAACAGCTTTCCAAAGGTTTCCTGCACCATTGTGATCTTTGAACCAATCGCCAACGTTCCACCCACGAGTGCCTTCAGATGCGATGCGGCAGAAAGATGATCAGCATGCACATGCGTTTCTAACAACCATTGCACGGTCAAGTCATGTTCCTTCACAAACGCAATCAATTTATCCGCACCGGTAAAATGGGTACGACCCGATGCAGGTTCATAATCCAGGACCGAGTCGATCAATGCACATTGCCTGGACGCAGGATCAACCACGACATAACTGAACGTAAATGTTGCTTCATCAAAAAATGCATGGACTTGCGGATTCATATTGCCTCCACTTCATTTCTTCAGGATTTGTTTCCTGATTTATAACCACCCCAGTAAATGCCACCAGAAATAATCAATCGGCACTAATAAAACAAAAGTAATGAATGCCAATGGAAATGTGACCTTCAGTAACTGGCTCAACGACTCACCGGAAAGCTGCATAGCGACAATTAAAGGGCCAACCTGATACGGAAATATCACCGTTGAAAACCCAATGACCTGCGTCATGATGACGCTTTGTAGAGAAAGTCCTGATGCGGTTGCCAAATCATGCGCCATTGGTGTCAGCACCGTCGGTACACCCGGGATCGTCGTAATGAGTCCGGTCAGCGTCGACATCAACGATAAAGAGAAAAAATTAAGGCCGTCATATCCGGGTGTGAGTGGCAACAATGACTCAAGCTGGTTCGCGACAACCGCGCCCAGACCAGTAACGTTGACGACGGCACCGACCCCAAGTGCAGCAGCCACGAACAGAACCATGCCGAAATCGACCGCCGTGTTGAAGTTTTTTGGGGCGATCACACCAATGTTTGGCAATAGCAAAACGACCGCACTGATCATCCCAACCCATGCCGGGTTAATGTGATGCAGACTATCTGTCATCCACAATACCAACGTCATAAATAAAATCAGGCCAACCCGGCGTTGTGCGGAATAATTGAAATTAGTTTCAGCTTCACTGTCTGCTGGTTGAGAAATTTCGACTTTTGTTTTGATCTGCTCGGAAAACAATAAATAAACAAGCCCGACAAGCAGAATAGATTTTAAGATGCCAAGTACAGGGAAATGCAGGAACAGGTAATCCGCGTAGTGAATATTCGTATGATAAATCGTCTCTGCAGCACCGATTAATATCATATTCGGAATGTTGGATGTCAGAATCGCAAAACTGGGCATGTTACAGGCCATTGCCAGCGTCACAGCAACCCCAATACGTCCCTTTGAACCCTTACTCAAACCAACTTGATCCGCTAACGCCATGCCTATCGGGACCAAAACAACGGATCGGCCAACCGATGAAGGCATAATGAAACCCAATAAAATAGCTACGATCGTCAAACCCGCGATCATGCGAAAATAGCTACCACCTAATAATGGTTGTAACGAGACAGCCAATCGCTGCCCTAACCCCGAACTCGTGATAGCCGAGCCAATCACAAACCCAGAAATAATTAACCAGACTGCAGCAGAGCCAAACCCACTGAAAATCAAACTCGGATCAGCAATTTTGAAAATCAACAGCAAAATAAAAAAGATCAAGGCAGTCAGAAACGGTGGAATGACACCCGTACTCCACAACACCAACGTCAGCAGAATGATGGCACTACTTTGATAAAGGATCGGATTTGTTGCAGTGAAGGATGTGAAAAATATGGCGACGGCAATAAAAAATACCGTCCCAACAATCACTTGTTTGACACCCAAACGCTTTACCATATCCACCTCGTCGAGTAATAGGATAAGCATAGCGCAAGGGAGCTCGCATATAACGCGAGCATTTCATTATGATGCCAAAGATTGAATACACTGGCTCAAGACAACAGCTGCTTTCTCGATATCAGCAACCTCTACAGATTCAGCCGGATGATGACTGATCCCACCTTTGCAACGCAAAAATAACATGCCAACCGGACATAATTCAGCAATGGCGACCGCATCATGTCCCGCACCACTCGGCAGCGTCAGACAATCAGATTGAACAGTTCTGACCGCCTTTTCCAGAGAATCTTGTAACGACAGATGACATGGCGTGGCATCTGCATCATAGAAGCAATTATGCATGATGGTTAATTGCCGGGCTTTTGCAATGGCATTCGCTGTTTCGATTATTTTTTCCAACGCAGCATCACGTAAACCATTCTCTGGCGCCCGAATATCCAGACTGAGATTCACGAAGGATGGGATCACATTCACCGCACCCGGCTTGCATTCGATCTTCCCGACGGTTGCGACTACACCTGTTTGTTTGGCGATCTGTTCAGCCGCCAACACCAGCTCACTCGCGCCCACCAGCGCATCTTGTCTCAATGACATCGGCACCGTGCCTGCATGTCCGGCTTGCCCTTTGAAAGAGAACATCAGACGCTTCGCACCGTTGATGGCGCTGACCACGCCTAAAGCCAGACCAGCCGATTCCAGCACAGGGCCTTGTTCAATGTGAACTTCAAGATAACCGATAAAATCAGCAGGATTGCGTTTTGCCTCGAGAATGCGATTGGGATCTAATCCAAAGTTTTTCAAAGCATCAGCCAGCGAAACACCATCCTGATCCTGTTTTTCCAGCCAGTCAGCACCCCATCCGCCAGTCAGTCCTTTACTGCCCAACAAGGTGACATCAAAACGGACACCTTCTTCATCTGCAAAACCGACCACTTCAATCGCAAAAGGAAAACGAACACCTTGATCATGAAAACCAGCGACGACATCGATGGCAGTGACAACGCCTAGAATGCCATCATATTTGCCCGCATTCCTGACCGTATCTAAATGCGAACCTAGCAGCAAAGCTGGCGCATTTGGTGTTAATCCCTCGTATCGACCACAGATATTGCCAACCGCATCCTGCCAGACGGTCATCCCGGCTTCTTGCATCCAGTGCCCGACCATTTGATTGGCTTGTTGATGCTGTGGAGATAAATAGATCCGGGTCACT
>QKFI01000224.1 GCA_003251455.1 Tolumonas sp. | reverse complement strand
TGCGTGCAGAGTACGACGTTCGCTGTGACCAACCAGAGCATATTTACAGCCGAATTCTTTCAGCATTTCAGGAGAGTTTTCACCAGTGAATGCGCCTGAAGTATGTAAGTCCGCGTCCTGTGAACCATACTTGATTGCTGAACCGGCTGTCAGTTGCTCAACTTGACCCAGGAAGATAACTGGAGGGCAAACTGCGACTTCAACACCAGCTGCTGCAGCAGCAGCGTCTTTCAGGCCGTTGATCAGCGCTTCTACAGACGCTTTAGTGCCGTTCAGTTTCCAGTTACCCATGATCAGTGGTTGTCTCATTGCTGTATCCTCAGAATGAATGGTTATAGAAATTTGCATTGCATTATAGAAGGTGTATTCGCTATCGGATAGCTACCTTTGTGTTACTGCACGTAATTTTTTATGCTAATTACCGACTGATAGCAGAAATTTCACTCGAAAATAACGTAGATGTTATCGAAAGTGACATTTTAATAACATTTTAATCACGAAATCGGTTCCATAACTGTCCAATCCATTCATGCAGCCCCATTTCTGAATACATCATATATCGGCCAGAAGGGAGATATGCGTAAAGCGGTAACTCTGTTTGCGGATACTGACCAACATATTGTGTCGGCGCTGGAATCACTGGAACACCTTCTTTTATAAAGAGTTGCATCGCTCTTGGCATGTGGGTTGCTGATGTTACCAACGCTGCAGTATGGCCTTTCACAATAAGACTGACCTCACTGACATCTCCTTCGGTATCTTTTGTATCTTCGATGAGCGTCATATCTGCACGATGTATTCCAAAACCCTCCGCATATCTTGCGTACATTTCGGCATTTGAGATCGGGTCACCGATTATACTTCCAGCCAAAATGAGCTTGGCCTGCGGATTAAGTTTTTTAATTCGTATTGCCTCAGTGATTCTAGCTGCTGCTGCTTCAGTAAGTTGGCTATTCAGTGGAATCGTTGGATCAGATACATGGACATGACCCAGAACGATGATGAACTCAACAGGTTGAGTGTCAGGAAAAGGTGGGTATGTTTGCTCTAATGGGCGGTTGATGAATATGCTCACCGGACGCATGCCAAAACCAATGAGTAGAAATACAGGGATAGTGACACAGAGTTTTCCTGCTGTTTGATATTTCGTCAGCCAAAGGAATCCCAGGCCAAAAATAAACAATATTATGCTCAACGTAAGCGGCATTAAGAGTAATCCAAGCCATTTTTTAAGCAAAAAAGTCATATCTACGTCCCGTTTTAACGAAGCAAATTCCACGTTTAGGTTGGTTGTGACAAAATAACCGCCCTTAAGATTGATAATAGTTAGCTGGATTATGTCTGACCATTCTTTTGACGGATTGTCTGAAAAATTTACACAAAATATATATGCGACTAGCAAGGGAAAAATTCGAACTGCGGTTGTTTGGCGTGATCTTGAAATGGCATTGTCACTTTTAGGTGATAGAAAACTGCGTATTCTGGATGCCGGTGGTGGCTTTGGATTCTTTTCTCAGAAGCTGGCAGCACTAGGACATGATGTTGTCTTGTGTGATTTGTCTGAGGATATGTTGAAACTGGCCAAACATCAGATAAAGGAAAATAAACTGGATGCACAGATTCAACTGATTCACTGTGCTATACAGGATCTTCCACAACATCTTGTTGCTGCAGAGCAGTTTGATTTGGTCTTGTGTCATGCTGTTGTTGAATGGTTGGCTGAACCGAAATCAACCGTCGCGGGTTTACTGAATTATTTAAAGCCAGGTGGGCTGTTTTCGCTGTTGTTTTACAACCGTGATGCGCTTTTATTTCAAAGTTTGGTTGTAGGGAATTTTGACTATATCCGGGCTGGTTTGGTAAAAAAACGTCAGCAAAAGCTGACACCGACTAATCCTCAGGCCCCTGCTGATGTTTATCAGTGGTTAAGTGAGTGGGGAATGCAGGTATGTTGCAAAAGCGGTGTTCGCGTGATTCATGACTATATGCGCCATAAAGAAGATCAACATAAGAAATTTTCAGATTTACTGGAAATGGAATTGCGTTATTGTCAGCAGGAACCTTTCGTGCATTTAGGTCGCTATATGCATGTTATGGCCAGTAAATAGATTGGTACGGGAATATAATGATTGAGCAAGTAAAACCTGAGCGAAGTCTTCCAGAATTGGTTGACTGGGCAAAGCAGGAACAACTTGAGCTAAGTCTCAGTAACGAACGACTGGCTTTTCTGATTGCGGTTTCCGCAATGGCGAAAGATGAGCAAACGCAGGAATTGAGTGAAGCAACTTTGCATGATGCGTTTGCTTTGGTAAGCCAGTTATTCGGCCAAATGGATGAAACGCTATCTGTCAGAGCCAATAATGCGATTAATGATTTGGTTCGTCAGCGTTTATTATCTCGCTTTAATACGGATCCCATTGCTGGAGAGAGCGTTTATCGTTTAACCAGACTTTCGGTTGGAATCGTCGAGTTCTATCTTGATCAGCAGCAAGTGAATAGTATTAAGCTTTCATTATTGCTGGAACAAGTTGCGACAGAGCTTGAAAAAGCATATCAGGAAGCATTGGTTGCGAATGATGCGTCTGACTGGGATGCTCAGGTTTATCCACGTTTGAAATATTCGGTCGAAGAAATATTAAGTCGAATCGACCTCACTCAACGCGCGATGGATGATCAGCAAAATCAAGTAAAACTA
Source organism: Tolumonas sp. (assembly GCA_003251455.1). Taxonomy (GTDB): domain Bacteria; phylum Pseudomonadota; class Gammaproteobacteria; order Enterobacterales; family Aeromonadaceae; genus Tolumonas. The sequence continues at coordinate 1,553 of QKFI01000224.1, read as the reverse complement.
GAGATTGCTGATCTTTTGAATCAGGACTGGACGCAAGCCATCCATAGTTGTGAAAAATTATTGCGTGAAACGGGTCAAACCCTGCGTGAACTTCAGGATACATTGGATGCTGCAGGTCACAAATTGCAGGCAGGGCTCCTCAACATTCAGGAAACCGCACGAAACCAATCGATCACTTCAGCTTTAGTGGAGTCACTAACCTTTGAACTCCAGAATCGTATCGATGCGATTTTGAACTGGGGCCAGCAGTGTATTGAGTTGTGGGCGCGTTATGACCGTCATGTGCATAAATTCATTCGCAACGCCATTGATATGGATAAAAACCGTGTCTTCAGCCAACGGTTACGTGAATCAATTCGTGCGTTTGATAATCACAACTGGTTGTTGTTGGTCGCTCAGGACGCCCGGTTACTCGAATTACGCGATGAAACACTGGTGCTTCATAACGATGAGATCACGGGCGAAGTGCCGGAAGTTCTAGAATTCCAGGAGATTCAATCATTGGACGAATCACTGTCTGAACATATCCATATCTATCTGTCTGATTTCAGAAATGACGGTAAACCAATAGATATGGCTGATATTCTGCAGGATTATTTACAACAATTCCCCGAATATCAGCATTTTGATGTTGCTCGGATGCTGGTCGATCAAGCTGTGCGTTTAGGGTATTCCGCAGATGAAATCAGTGGTCTTTCTCATCCAAAATGGAAACCAATTAATAATTTAGGCGCCAAGGTACAAGCTCATGTCATTGATAAATACTGATTTTCCGATTGAATTAAAGCTGGCTCAGGCGATAGCAAATCCATTATTCCCTAAACTGGACTCAGCATTACGAAGTGGGAAACACATCAGCTCGGATGATCTCGATAATCATTCTTACATGCTTGAATATTATGATGAATTAGAAAAGTTCTATAGCCGGTATCAAGTTGAACTGATTAAAGCACCGGAAGGCTTTTTTTATCTGCGTCCAAGAACGACGTCTGAAATGGGTACCTCCGTTCTTTCAGAACTCGATATGCTCGTTGGTAAGGTTTTGTGTTATCTCTATCTGAGTCCGGAACGTTTAGCCAATGAAGGTGTGTTCTCTTTATTAGATCTGCAGGAAGAGATCGTTACGCTATCTGATGAGCGCCAACTATTGCGGATGGTCAACCAGCGTAGTGGTGGTACCGACTTGGATAAAAAGAAATTACAGGAAAAAATCCGTACTTCGATGCGTCGATTACGTCGCTTGGGCATGGTGACTGCTTTAGGGATGGGAGAAAAATTTCGTATCAACGAGTCTGTATTCCGCTTTGCTGCGGATGTTCGTACGGATGAAGATCCTCGTGCAGTACAACTGCGCATGATTCGTGAAGGTGAAGCCATTCTTCATGATGATGAATTACCGACCCGTGAAACCGTTTGGGATTCACTGGATGAAGCAGAAGAAGACGAAGAACAATTGGGGCTGGATATATGATCACGCGGGGTAAGTTTCTTTCTTTTACCATGATCAACTGGAATGGTTTTTTTGCTCGTACATTCGAGTTAGATCCAATGGT
>QKFI01000156.1 GCA_003251455.1 Tolumonas sp. | reverse complement strand
GAAGAGTTGCAGGATAAATTCAGCATCGATCGTGAATTCGAACCGACCCTGGACAGCGAGACACGTGAAAAGCTCTACGCAGGCTGGCAACGAGCGGTCACTCGCGCACAACACTGGGAAGAATAGTTATTCGTAATGTCATGCCGGGCATCCGTCCGGCATATTGTCCTTAAAGAAAAAATTTTTATCCGTTGATCACACAATCATCACGGAAAGGTTATATACTCTACAAATATTCGTTTTCGAACATTTAATTGCTCTATATCGAGCAATGGTACTGGAGAAGATTATGAACACGCGTCCTCATTACGATTTAGTTGTTATCGGCGGCGGAATCAACGGCGCAGGTATTGCTGCTGATGCCGCGGGTCGTGGCTTATCCGTCGCCTTGTTTGAAGCTGATGACTTGGCCAGTGCCACCTCCTCTGCTTCAAGCAAGTTGATTCATGGCGGTTTACGTTATCTGGAACATTATGAATTCCGACTGGTAAAAGAAGCGTTGGCAGAACGTGAAACGCTGCTGAGAATGGCGCCGCATATCGCCCACCCAATGCGTTTTCGTTTACCCCATCGCCCACATCTACGTCCGGCATGGATGATCCGCGCGGGGCTTTTCCTGTATGACCATCTGGCAAAACGAGATACATTACCAGGTTGTGCCGGGATTCGTTTTTCTCCGAATGATGGTGTGCAATCGCACCTGAAAAAAGGGTTCGAATATTCAGATGCATGGGTGGATGATGCCCGTCTGGTCGTGTTAAACGCGATGATGGCGCGGGACCATGGCGCAGATGTCGAAACACGCACCGCATGTGTTGCCGCAAAGCGCGAAAACGAACAATGGGTTATCACACTCGAAAATCAGAAAACCCACGCGCGTTTTGAGGTGACAGCCAGCGCGCTGGTAAACGCAACTGGTCCATGGGTAAAACGCTTGTTCGATGAAGCGCTCACATTGAAGTCACCACGCAATATCCGTCTGGTAAAAGGCAGTCACATGATTGTGCCGAAAATTCACGAACGGGAAGAAGCGTATATCCTGCAGAATGAAGATAAACGCATCGTGTTTGTGATCCCTTATCAGCAACATTATTCGCTCATCGGCACGACCGATCTCGAATATAAAGGGGATATCCGTAAAGTTCAGATCGATCAGGATGAAGTGCAATATCTGTGTGATGTTGTGAATAAGCACTTTATTCATCAGATTTCTCCGGCTGATGTGGTTTGGAGTTACTCCGGTGTACGTCCGCTCTGTGATGATGAATCAAGTTCGCCACAGGCCGTCACTCGCGATTACACATTGGAATTGGAAGACGACCACGGTAAAGCGCCACTGCTCTCCGTATTTGGCGGTAAATTAACAACGTACCGGAAGCTGGCACAGGCAGCCTGCCATAAACTGGCCCCTTATTTCCCACAAGCGCATGGTGACTGGACTTCCACCACCGTCTTACCGGGCGGTAAATTTGAAGGCCATGTACTGCATTTAACCCAGCGTTACCGCAAACTGGCACCATGGCTGGATGGTGTGCAAGCTCGCCGAATTGCAACCAACTATGGTTCACTGGCTGAGCAATGGCTGACGGCAGAAAAACCGGAAACATTTGGTGGTCAACTGAGCAAACCGGAAGTGGATTATCTGATCGCACAGGAATGGGCGGTGACGGCGGAAGATATTCTGTGGCGCCGCAGCAAATTAGGATTATCGCTGGATGCAGAGGCACAACAGCAGTTACGGGGCTATGTGGCGTTGAAAACCGGCGCAACCCCAAAGATTGCTGAGGTCAAACCGATCGTTGCAACAACAAGTGCGGCCTGATCACTATCCGACCTTATTTCTGACTCGTCGTGAACCCATCCATGGGGACTCCACCGCGCCTTCCCTGGCGCGGAGGGTCATCCATAAGGCCGGATATCCCCTTTGTTAATTTAATTTCTATCTAGCAGAGACAGCACTCCACCTGATGTTGCTGCATGATGCGCTGAATTTCTTCCGGCGGTTGCAGATCGGTAAAGAGCACATCTACCTGACCAATATTGCCTAAATTTACCATCGCGTTGCGGCCAAATTTTGTGTGATCGGTTGCCAGAAAAACTTCCCGCGAATGCTGAATAATCGACTGCGCGACCCGAACTTCGTGATAATCAAAGTCGAGCAAGGTTCCGTTCATATCAATGCCGGAAATACCGATAATGCCGTAATCCATCCGGAATTGGCCGATAAAATCACGCGTCGCCTCGCCCATGATGCCTCCGTCCCGATTGCGAATTTCTCCGCCCGCGATGATGACGCGAAACGAGTCGTTTTCAATCAGGATGGTCGCCACGTTTAAGTTGTTGGTCACGATGCGCAAATCTTTGTGATTCAACAGCGCGCGGGCAATCGCCTCCGTGGTGGTCCCAATATCTATAAACAGCGATGCACCGTCGGGAATACGCGCCGCGACTGCCGCCGCAATTCGTTCCTTTTCATCCAGCAGCATCACTTTTCGTGCGACATAGGCGGTGTTGCTGGTACTGCTGTTAGGTAATGCTGCACCACCATGGTGACGGATAATTTTGTTTTGATCCGCCAGTTCATTGAGATCTCGACGGATGGTTTGCGGGCTGACCTTAAATTTATCCACCAGCGCTTCTGTTGACGCAAACCCCTGCTGATTCAACAGATTCAGAATTTCCTGATGGCGTTCATTTTGTTTCATGTTACTCCCTGCTAATCATGAGCCAGCAAACTCACTGGAAACGAAATCAAAGTGCGGATTATGGTAATCGTATTTTTCGCAGACGAAAATAAAATCAGACGAATACAACTTCAGTTTGCAATCCATGCCTCCTTCCCTTAAGCTGCGCGCGTTTGATGCGTTGTTTGCACGTTTTCACCATTTCTGCCATCTGATCCAACTCAGATGCACGACCTGAATCCAGTTCAAATTCCCCGACTCACGCTAGCCTAATGCTTGTGATGTCCTGCGTCCGACACCGTATCGCCTGTCTGGCGAATTCATTGATTTTTATCCATCAGGATGTTTATGTCTGAACATATTGCTGTTTCAGAAACAGCGACTGCTGCATTTGCGGCACTCAATCTACACCCGGCTTTGTTAGAAAATCTCGCATCGCTCGATTACAAACAAATGACACCCATTCAGGCACAGAGCTTGCCAGCCGTATTGAATGGTCAGGATGTCTTGGCGCAGGCGAAAACCGGGAGTGGGAAAACTGCTGCCTTTGCACTGGGTTTATTACAAAAACTGGATACCAAATCCCTTGAGGTACAGAGCCTGGTGCTCTGCCCAACCCGTGAACTGGCCGATCAGGTTGCAGGTGAAATTCGTCGTTTAGCTCGCCTGATCCCGAACGTGAAAGTGCTGACCTTATGTGGCGGGATGCCAATCAACCCACAATTCAGCTCTCTGGAACAAGGCGCGCATATTGTTGTGGGCACCCCGGGCCGCGTACAGAAACACCTCGATAAAGAAACACTGCGTCTCGACCAGCTGAAAACCTGGGTGCTGGACGAAGCAGACCGCATGCTCGACATGGGTTTCGCCGACCCGATGCGCGAAGTTGCTAAATACTGTCCGCGTCAGCGCCAGACGTTGTTGTTCTCAGCAACCTATCCGGATGACATTAAAACGCTGAGTCAGGAATTCCAACGCAATCCCATCATGGTGAAAGTGGAATCGACCCACAGTGCACACCAGATTGAGCAACATTTCTTTGAATTACCGAATCAGGAAGCCAAGTTCCCGGCCCTGATCAAACTGCTGCAACACTATCAGCCACGTTCGGCGATTGTGTTCTGCAATATGAAACAACAAACCCAGCAGGTAGCCGACCAGTTGAAAGCACGTGGTTTCAGTGCGGTTGCTTTGCATGGCGATCTGGAACAGCGTGAACGCGACCAAGTGGTGGTTCGTTTCGCAAACCAAAGTTGTGCCGTCCTGGTTGCAACGGATGTGGCGGCGCGTGGTCTGGACATCAAAGAGCTGCAGGCCGTCGTGAACTATGACATTACACCGGATCCGGAAGTGCATGTGCACCGCATCGGCCGTACCGGACGTGCGGGTCAAAGTGGTCTGGCCCTGACCCTGACTACCGTGACGCAAGGCAGCCGTGTGGTAGCCATTGAAGATTATCAGCAAAGCCGTGCCGTCTGGGGTGATCTGGACAGTCTGAAGAAAAATCCGGATCAGATGAAACCGGAAATGATCACCCTTTGTATTGATGGTGGCCGCAAGAGCAAAGTGCGCCCCGGCGATATTCTTGGTGCGTTAACGAAAGAAGCCGGTTTTAACGGTCAGCACATCGGCAAAATCAATATTGCGGAATTGCACGCCTATGTTGCCGTGCACCACAGCATTGCGAACAAAGCCTACAGCTACTTACAGAATGGCAAAATCAAAGGGCGGAAAGTGAAAGTCCGCAAATTGGTCTGAGGATTTTCACGATGACACAAGAAACCATCACGCAAGAAACTGAGTCAACGCCTGACTCAATGACGTTTGATTCACTGGGCTTATCAGAACCGCTGCTGCGGGCGATCCGCGATAAAGGGTATGACACGCCGTCACCAATTCAGCAACAGGCAATCCCGCCTGTATTGAACGGGCAGGATGTCATGGCAGCCGCACAGACCGGAACCGGGAAAACCGCAGGTTTCACACTGCCACTGCTGCATCGTTTATCGAAAGGCAATCTGGCTCGCTCAAATGCCGTTCGCGCACTGGTGCTAACCCCAACACGTGAACTGGCTGCGCAAGTTGCAGACAGTGTTGAGACTTATGGTAAGTACCTGCCACTAAAATCGGTCGTTGTCTTCGGTGGTGTCAAAATTAACCCGCAGATGATGGCGATGCGCAAAGGTGCAGATGTGTTGGTGGCAACACCGGGCCGTCTGCTCGATCTGTATAACCAGAACGCTTTGCACTTCCGACAGTTAGAAGTGCTGATTCTGGATGAAGCAGATCGCATGCTCGATATGGGCTTTATCCGCGATATCCGAAAAATCATCGCACTGCTGCCAAAACAGCGCCAGACGCTGATGTTCTCTGCCACTTTCTCGGATGAAATCCGCACACTGGCACAAGGCTTATTGAATGATCCGGTTCAGGTGGATGTTGCACCACGCAACACCACCGCAGAAACAATCAAACAGACTATCTGCCCAGTCGATAAAGGTCGTAAGCCTGCGTTGTTAAGTCACCTGATTCAGACCAACAACTGGCAGCAGGTGTTGGTGTTTACCCGCACGAAACACGGTGCGAATAAGCTCGTCACCTTCCTTGAAAAAGAAAACATTGTTGCTGCTGCCATTCATGGCAACAAAAGTCAGGGCGCGCGTACCCGTGCGTTGGCCGGTTTTAAAGATGGCACCGTACGCGTATTGGTGGCGACCGATATTGCAGCCCGTGGTATTGATATCGCACAACTGCCACAGGTCGTGAACTACGAGTTACCAAATGTTCCGGAAGATTATGTGCATCGCATTGGCCGTACCGGTCGTGCTGGGGCTGATGGTCATGCCGTCTCTTTAGTCAGTGCCGATGAGCAACCATTACTGGTGGATATCGAGAAGCTGATTAAACAGATCCTGCCACGCGAAGAGTTTGCCGGTTTCAAACCACAGAATCCGGTAGCGATGACCACTGAAGCGCAAATCAACAAAGCGCCGAAAAAGCCGAAGAAACCGAAGGTCAAAACAGTGGCGGTAGAAACTGAATCATCAGAGTCATCCACGCCAAAGTCAGATCATCAGAAGCGAAAAGTGTTGTCGGTGAATCGTGACCGAACCGTTCACAAAGAACGCGCTGCGCACCCGGAACAAATCCGGCCGCATCAGCCGAAAAGCAACAAAAATGCGAGACGATCAAAGCCCTCAGACACCCCGCGCACAGCATCCGGCACCCCTCGTGTGAACCCCAAAACTGTTTAAATCCGCCTCAGGATCGGCCAGTCGGTCGATCCTTTTCCACCGATTCATTTCTTTACGTCTGATCAAAAAACTCAACATTCATGGCCTCTGTTAAATGCCATGAATTTTAATCATCTACACTAAATGAAAACGTCCTTTAC
>QKFI01000221.1 GCA_003251455.1 Tolumonas sp. | reverse complement strand
TATATACAGTATTATTGAGCTATGAAATACGCTCATCACCGAAGCATCGTATGTAATATTGGTTATCATATGGTGTGGTCAACTAAATATCGGAGACCGGTTTTAACTGGTCGGGTTGAGCGCGGACTTAAAAATCTCTTACCTAAAATAGCCAAGCGGTATGACTTTCAGATCAAATATTTGGAAGTCATGCCTGATCATGTTCATGTATTCGTAAGTTCACATCCTAAATATGCACCATCGCAGATATATAAAGCGATGAAAGGGATTTCCGGTAAATTATTATTCAAATTCTATCCTCATTTACGGCGCTATCTTTGGGGTGGCAAGCTATGGGATCCATCAACCTTCGTAGAAACGATCGGACACATTTCTGAGCAAACTGTGAAAAAATATATTGAGGATCAAAAGTCATGATCCTCACTGAAAAACAGTATGTTGAAATAGATGCCCAGATATCTTCTACGCTCTGGTTTAACAGTCGTTGCTCGGTGCGAATTTGGAATCGTCTTGTTGAGCATCGAGAAACAGCCAAGAAGCAAAATGAGCCTTCTGGCTATATCACGCAAAAGAAACAGTTACCTATCTGGAAGAAAGAGGATGAGCGATTAAAGCAGCCTTCTTCCCAACAGCTTCAGGAAGTGGTCAAAGAATTTCACGGGGCATGGAAATCCTTTTTCGAAAAACGAAATCATGGCGACACCGACTGTAGACCACCATCATTCAGAAGTTCCAGAAACTTCTATTCAATGCACTACCCACAACGCTATAACAGCTTTGAAATTGAGGGTGGTACGTTAAAACTGGCGTTTGGTAAAAATCGTAAAGAGTGGCTGACTATCACACTTAGAGAGAATGATTACTCCAACGTCAAAACAGTAAGACTTTGCTTTGATGATGTATTGAAGCAATTCTGTGTCTGCCTTCATAGAGAAGAAGTAGAAGCAAAACCCAAAGCAGAAGGATTGCGCCTGTACTTTGACCCAGGTTGCAAGACTACATTAACGGGTATTGGCAGCGATGGAAAAATTTACGAGTACGATATTAACCCGCTACGTAAAGTGAATATGAGTAGCTATAAACTCATTGACGAATTAATCAGTCGCAGGGATAAAAAACAGAAAAAGAGCTGGCAGTGGCGACGTTTAAATAAACGAATTGCAAGACTTTGGCGCAAGGTAAAATATCGCACTAAAGCCTACCTTCATACATTGGCAAATCGTATTTTTGCCAGTCACCCAAACTTATCAAAAATCCTTGTGGGCGACTGGAATAAACAAGAAACACTGGCAGATGCAGGCTATGTATTTGTAAATAAACGCATTAATCGAGCAGTTCAAAACAACAACCCAGTCAATATGTTGGTCACTATTCTCAGTTACAAAGGCAAACTGAGACACGGCGTGAGCGTGGAGAAATTTGACGAACGGGGAAGTACAAGAACGTGCTCACAATGTAACTATATTCATGAAGAGGGAGTTTCGCCTGCGGTGCGATTATTTACCTGTCCAGAGTGTGGGTTTACCTACCCGAGAGACTGGCAAAGTGGGCTTAACTTTCTTCGTCAATTTGAATCAGCCGTGTGGAGCGGCCTTGAGGGGCATTATCCCTCTCGTAGTGTGAGAAAAGTGCTTGCGCCTTTCTCGCTCAAAGCTCAGCGGACGATCTGCACTGCATCGTTCGCATTGGCATCTTAACTACAAGATGCTCGGGGTCTATGACCCCGAGAGCACTTCACACGGTTTGTGTGCCGAACTTGAATGGGCGGTTCATTAATTCTTCCAGCACGTCACTGTGTTCACTGCCGGTGCGGTATGCCAGATAAAGTGGCCGCGCCAGTGGTGCAACGCCTTCGACATAATGTAATTCGCGATTTTTCAGATGGCCAGCAATGACATGACGTGGCAGATAAGCTACGCCACCATGTTTGAGCAGGTGGTGCATCGCGATTTGCATGGAGCTGGTTTGCAGGCGGGGCATGCGTTGTAACAGTTCTGCCGGAATATTACTGGCCGCGAGATTGGTACTCCATTCTAACCAGATCAGCGGTTGTTCCTGTAACATACCAGCGGATAAATTTGGTGTTTTACTGACCAGACAGAGCTGAAACTCACTGACTTGTCTGACGATCAGTTCATCAATTTTAGCGGGTTCAGTCAGAATGGCTAAATCAACACTTCGCTCAATCAGTTGGCGGCAGAGTAGTTCACGATTACCCGTTTCAAGTCGTAATGATTGGGTCGGGCGTTCGGTATACCAACTGTCTATCCATTGCTGTAAACCCATTTCCCAGCATACAGGCTGAGCACCGATAATAATCTGCAGTTGTGCCGCATCATCTTTAATCAACGCTTGCTTAGCTCGACCGAGTGTCTGCAGGATATTTTCAGCGTATGGAAGCAAATGTTCCCCGGACGGGGTGAGTTGGATGTTATTACGGTGACGAGCAAACAGGCTGACGCCCAGTTGTTGCTCCAATTGTCGGATGCGGAAACTCACCGCCGATTGTGTTAAATACAAATTCTCGGCGGCGCGTCCGAAATGACGGGTTTTGCTGACCTCAATAAAGGTGCGCAGCAGATCCGTATCCATTAATCCAGAGACTCGTCCGTTGACTCAAAGCTGGTTTCGTCACCGTTTGATGTACACAGACGGTGAACGCGGCGTGGGCCAATCACCTTGATGTATTTTAACCAAACTTTTGCGAATGGATTTCCCGCTGCATCACCAGCCAAAACAGATGTAACAAACGATTGCTCTACATCGTCTGCAGGGGTTCTTTTGCCTTGGTACAATTCCATCATGGCATGTCCATGGCGTTCCAGCAGATCACTTTCACTTACAGTAAAGTTACCACTACGGCGAATACCGCGAGGGAAGTGCTGCAGATCATTAAAACGTTTTTCTGATTCAAAGCTCATGGTGTATGAGTACCTCTGTTATTCCATTGCGGGGAAGTATGTTCAGCAACTTGCATACTTAAAAATCGAGTTTTTCATCCTTAAGATAAAAAAAACTAATTAGATGTTTCTTTATCCAAAGTTGTGTTTTTTCTGTCCGCAAAAGGTTCAAAAATAACTCGTTTTACGACAGCATGATCTGCTGTAATAAATCACTTTCATGCAATGCTCTTTTGACCAGTGCGTATCCACCGATGGTACTTTGTTCCTGAAAAGCAGCTTTGTCTAAATGTAGTTCATCCACGAAATTTGGTAAGGCTTGTCGCTGAATTTGTTGAAGTAATACCGGAAATAAGACCGGCGCGCTGGCGACAATTTCACCCGCTAAAAGTATTTTTTCCGGGTTAAATAGATTTACCAGAATAGAGAGCACCCGACCAAGATGATTCCCTGTTTGACGGATAATCTGTGTAGCAACAGGATCAGCCTCAACCGCAGCCTGACAAATTTGCTCGATCGTCAGATTTTTCGGATTCAGAAAACTGTTATGGCCACGCTCCAGTAGCGCTTTTGTCTGATTCACAATTGCCTGATTCGAGACAACCGTTTCCAGACAGCCAAAATTACCGCAGTGGCACTGATCGCCAAATGGATCGATCTGAATGTGACCAATTTCGCCAACATTTCGGTGTTTGCCTAATAAAAGCTGGCCGTTACAGACGATCCCGGCACCGGCCCCCCGATGAATACTCACCAGAATAAAATCCTGACATAGACGGGCAGCACCAAGATAGTATTCAGCCAGTGCCTGAGCGCGGGTATCGTTCCCGATATAGACAGGAAGTGAAAAAGAGCTCAATGCTTGCGACAGCGGAAGTTCATCAATTTGGTGATTCGGTGAATAAAGTACGGTGCCGGATGTAGGATCAATCAGTCCTGCCATTGTGATTGCAATCGCGATGAACCGCAGGCGAGGAAATTCATCCATACAAAATTGGATATTTTTTTTCAGGACCTTAACGATGTTATCCGAATCATGAAGTTTGAGTTTTACAACATGATGTTTGATCACCTGACCCGTCAGATTCATGACACTGAACTGAATCTCTTCGCGTCCTAGACGGCAGGAAACAAAATAAAACCCGATTTGATTTGTTTTCAGCGAAATCGCTGGTCGACCACCGGTAGAAGCTTCTTGTGCAACTTCGGTGATCAATTTGTGTTCCATCAATTGACGGGTGATATTCGTGACGCTGGCGGGTGCCAGCGCACTGATTTGAGCAATATTGACGCGGGAAATAGGACCCTGCAGATCAATAATCCGGTAAACGGACGCTGCATTCACTTGTTTCA
>QKFI01000021.1 GCA_003251455.1 Tolumonas sp. | reverse complement strand
CGCGATTGAACAACGTATTACCGCAGAAGTTGATGATTTGATTGAAGCATGTCTGGCATGCCGATGCCCGGTATATTTAGTCACCAATGAAGTTGGTTTTGGCATTGTGCCTGATAATTTACTGTCTCGTCGTTTTCGGGATATCGCAGGCCGTGTTAATCAGCGATTGGCTGCCAAAGCCAAAGAAATGTATCTGGTCGTATCCGGCATTGAACTGAAGATGAAAGGGTAAAGAATGAAAGCATTGTTTGCCACTTTCCAGTTTATGACCCGGATTCCAGTTCCAGAATCCTGGACAAAGGATTTTGATTTTAATCGTTTTGTCGAAGGCATTATCTGGTTTCCGCTGGTTGGATTTGTGGTCGGTGTTTTTGCAACCGCCTTCTTTTATGTCGGACAACACTTGTTTGACAGTGCGATTGCTTCTGCGCTGTATGTGCTGGCGTTGGCATGGGTAACTGGTGGATTTCACCTGGATGGCTTGGCTGATACCTGTGATGGCATTTTTTCGGCACGTAAACGCGAACGGATGCTGGAAATCATGAAAGACAGCCGCCTTGGCACCAATGGTGGGCTCGCGCTGATTTTTATCATCTTGTTTCAGGTTTTGGCGGTGAATCATCTGGCAACAACTGCAAGCGATATGATTTGGTTTTACCTGATAGCTGCGCCGGTAGCAGGGCGTTCGCTGATGGTCATTCTGATGTACCGACAACCATATGCCCGTGAAAACGGATTGGGGAATGTATTCATCGGTAAAGTCACCACGAAACAAACTCTGCTCACATTGGGGATGGGTTTACTGCTGGTGGCGCTCTTAGGTCAATTGACCGCGATCCGGGCGTGGCTCATGACGCTTGTATTTGCGTTCGGCTATCAGCGTTTTATCCATAAGCGCTTGGGTGGTCAAACGGGCGATACGCTTGGTGGCGGAAATGAATTATTTGAATTGTGTTTCTTGCTGATGTTGTTTTAACAACCTTAGTAAATTTCATACTCAAACGTACTTTACGTTTTGGGTAGACGGCAGTCGTTCTGATCGGAAGAAGTTACGGCGAGTGTGACAATGAACTCGAAGGAACGAGACCGGATCTTATCCTCAGTCAAACTGGGGCAGACGTGGTTCATCGGAGAAAAGTCATATGCAAACATTGGAACAGTTAACTCAGTCGATTCAACCGCTCGATCAGAAAGCCATGCAACAGGCCAAAACCAGAATTGATGGTTTACTCAAACCGATCGGAAGTTTGGGGCGCCTTGAAACGCTCGCCGTTCAGATGGCGGGTATCTATCGTTCCGCAACATTGAAAACGAGTCGTAAAGAAATCATCGTCATGGCAGCCGATCATGGGGTGTTTGATGAAGGCATTGCTGTGACTCCAAAAGAGGTTACTGCAATCCAGGCATTCAATATGACAAAAGGTCGAGGACTGACAGGTGTCTGCGCTTTGGCACATGCCGCTGGTGTTGATGTCAATATCGTTGATGTAGGGATAGATTGTGATCCAATCCCCGGCGTGCTCAATATGAAAGTCGCACGAGGATGCGCAAATATCGCAAAAACCGCTGCAATGAGCCGCGAACAATGTGAGTCTCTCTTGTTATCGACTGCCAAACTCGCAATAAGTCGGGTGAAAGATGGCATCTCCGTATTGGGAGTTGGTGAATTGGGTATTGGCAATACGACACCAGCCGCCGCGATAGTCAGCGTGATCACGGGTGCAAAACCAGAACAGTCCGTGGGGTTAGGAGCGAATTATCCAAGTGACAAACTCCATCATAAAATCGCGATTGTTGAGCAAGCGATCGCAGTGAATCAGCCTGATCCTGATGATGGTATTGAGATTCTTGCGAAAGTCGGCGGTTTTGATCTGGTCGGTATGACCGGCATCATGCTTGGCGGCGCTGCGGCAGGTGTACCAATCGTGCTGGATGGGTTTCTTTCTTACGCTTGTGCATTAGTTGCCTGCAAGATTTGTCCTGCTGTGTGGCATTACCTTATCCCATCACATCTTTCCGCAGAAAAAGGCTCACAAATCGCGCTGGCGCACATGGATCTCAAGCCGTTTTTACAGCTGGACATGCGCCTGGGTGAAGGGAGTGGTGCGGCGATTGCCATGCAAATTCTCGACGCAGCAGCGTCTATGTATAACCGGATGGGATTGCTGGTGGATGATAATCTCGTGTTACCAAATCCAAGTTAAAAATTGACCTAAACTTCCTCTGACAAAAATTTCACCGGTTAGCAATTTGACCGGTGAAGTCCCATTGACGGCCAGAAAAAAAAGCGAGAGGATGCTCACAATTAAAACATGCACTTTCCGGTGATGTTTCCGAGCGGTCACCAGTGCAATCCTTCTCTCGCTCCCGGCAGTTGATCATGCAGAAACGTTTTGCTGCTTTACTCTCCTTGTTCGCTTTTCCCCATATTTATTCAGTATATGCCGATCCGTTAGCTGATACTGATCCAGCCACGATTCAACATTGGCACCAAGCTTATCGATTTCCAAAAGCAGGATGGATCAACCTTCATGTAGAAGGCGAACCTTACGAGATGGGATTGCAGCAAGGGCATTTGCTGGCACCAGAAATCGAGAGTTATATCAAGGCGCTCGCATCCTTTTATAACCCTAAAGATCCAGAAAATGCATGGCAGGTGAAACGGACGCTCGTGAAGGCTCTGTTCCTGAAAGGCTTTACATCGGATCAGTTAGAAGAGATGAACGGTATTGCACAAGGTGCAAATGATACCGGTGCTCGTTTTCATGATCATCGCTTGGACGTTGTTGACATCGCCTTACTGAATTTAACCAACGAACTGGAGTCCTTAGACGGAGCTCTGGCCGCAACCTCAAATGGTGTTGAAAACAATGCGGCTGGTCATCGGTTACAAGGGCGTGCAGCCAGAGGTCCGATCCGTTGTGACGCATTCGCCGCAGTCGGATCAGCGACTAAAGATGGCAAAATCGTGTTTGGTCACATCACCATGTTTGATTTATTGCCGGGCAATTTTTATAACGTCTGGATCGATGAAAAACCATCCCATGGGCATCGATTTGTCATGCAAACCACGCCTGGTGGCATTCAAAGTGGTATGGATTATTCCATCAATGACGCCGGCATTCTGATCAGCGAAACAACCGTGAATCAAACCAGTTTTGATGTAACCGGCATTCCACTGGCTTCACGAATTAGAACTGCTCAGCAATATGCGACAACCGTCGACGAAGCAGCAAAGATGCTGACAGAAAAAAACAACGGCCTCTCAACAGCGGAATGGATCTTGGCGGACGTCAAGCATAATGAAATTGCGTTACTCTCCATGGGAACTCACCAGAGCAAACTATATCGCAGCAGTAAAAAAGAATGGATAGCAGGTGCAGAAGGGTTTTACTGGAGTAACAACAATACGAAAGATGAAGCAATCCGGTTAGAAACGATAGCGGATCTTGATGGCAGACCGTCTGCTTCAGCCGCATTAGAACCAGATAATCGTGATGCACTCTGGTTGGCGATGTATCAGAAGAATAAAGGTCATATCGACGCTAATTTTGCTAAACAAATGCTGACGACGCCCCGAATTGTGCTGTCTTCTGCTATAGATGCCAAATACACAACGACTGATTTAGCGAGTCATTTAGCCTCATGGGCAACTTTTGGCCCTTCTGTTGGCAGTGTGCGTTACCCATCCGCCGATGAACTGCAGAATTATGATCAAACAAAACCATTAGTCAGTAATCCTTGGGTAACGCTCACTTCGTTGCCTGACGGAAAAGAGGTGCCGCAAACAAAAGTAATGGCTGTTGATTTACATAATCCAGATGGTCATGAATTAGCGGAGATGGGGGATGATGTGGGTGATCCCGAAACACAACCCGCCTGGCATGGTACTTTATTACCCGAAAAAGATAATGACATATGGTTGACGACTGCATTCGCAAACTATGAACGTATTGTCGCTTTAGAAAACACATTAAAAGAACAGTCTGGCGGAAAACTCACTGAAGAAGATAAAAACCGCATCGCAATTAAATTATTTCTATATCGCTCACGCTATGAAGCCGCAGCGAGGATCCACGGTGATATTGCGCTGAATAATACGAAAGCCACATTGTGGGATGACAAATGGTACGACATCGTGGCCGGCAAAGGTGTATTAGTGCTTTACCATCTGCAAAAACAAATCGGTGAACCTACTTTTAGTTTATTAATGGATGAATTTGGCCGCGAACATGCCGGCAAAAAGGTATCAAC
>QKFI01000263.1 GCA_003251455.1 Tolumonas sp. | reverse complement strand
CAATCGCACGAATACTGGTTATCCGTGCTGCGTCAACTCATCCATAAGGGTTTGCTGGTTCAAAATATTACCCGTCACCTGGTGCTACAGTTAACTGAGGCTGCACGTCCGATTTTGCGAGGTGAAGAGCCGTTGATGCTCGCGGTTCCACGAACCGAAATTCTGAATAGCCGAAAACATCGTCGACGTGAACTGGAGTTAGCGCAAGGTGAGGATGCCGGATTGTTCCGGGAGCTGCGCAAACTCCGGAAACAACTGGCAGAAGAGGAGGGCATTCCTCCTTATGTTGTATTCAACGACGCAACACTGCTTGAGCTGGCGCAATTTAAACCAACCACCGATGATGAAATGCTGATGATCAATGGGGTGGGTTACCGCAAACTGGAACGATTTGGCGAAGCATTTTTAGACTGCATTCGCGAATATGTCTGATCCTGACTGGTAAGTTGAAGGGCTCTGCGGCAAAATCGGCGGTAATGAAGGAGAGAAACAATGATTAATCCAACAAAAATTGAAGAAATGGCAAAAGCCATTCAATCCGCTTTACCGCCAGGGCTGAAAAGCGTGGGCGAAGAAGTCGACAAGAAAATAAAGCAGGTCATTCAGGCACAATTATTAAAACTGGATGTTGTCAGCCGTGAAGAATTCGATGTGCAAACTAAAGTGTTGTTACGCACACGTGAAAAGCTGCAAGCTCTGGAAGAAAAACTGAATCAGCTGGAAAAACAACTCGCTGATCGTGACGAATAATTCATTCGGAACACAGAAATAAAAAAGGCAGGATAACCTGCCTTTTTTTGTTCATCTTACGGCGTTAGGTAAAACTGTAAGCATCGCCAAACAGATGTTCATCACTGACGCCCCGATGATGTAACGCCTCGCGGATCACTGCCGCCATTTCAAAACGGCCGGCAACATAAATATCAAGGTGATCTAACTGATGGAAGTCACTTAAAACCGCTTCATGCACCAAACCGCTTCTGCCCTGCCAGTCGATACCAGGATTCTGCACGACCGGTACAAAGGTTAAATCACGGTAAGCATTCGCCCATTCCAGCACATCTTCACCTTCATACAACTGCAGCGTATTGCGTACCCCCCAGTAGAGATAAGTCCGGCGAGGCATATTATGATCAACCAAATATTGCAAAATAGAGCGGGCATAACTATAACCTGTACCGCCGGCAATCAGCAGGATTGGGCGATCACTATCTTCATGTAAAAACGCTTTGCCGAGCGGCATTTCGACTTCGATCTCGCCCTTGGTTTTCAGCGCTTCAAGGACTTGACCCGGATACGGATTACCAGGTGTCGCACCAATCTGAAGTTCAATCACATTTCCCCGGCTTGGTGAGCTTGCAATACTGAAAGGACGCTTGTCCTTCTCACCCATAATAACTTGTAAATATTGCCCAGGTTTATAAGGAATATCTTGTTCAGGAATCATTCTGATATGCCAGATATGTTCTGCGCATTCATGCATGGTTTCCAAGCGACAGCGTGTGCGTGGCATAGCAATCCTCATGTAATACGAAAGCACGTACATTCGCGAGTACGTGCTACATCGGGATGGGTTCTAATCCAGAATACCCAGCGAGTCCCATAATTCATCGATCCGGCGCTTGACTGCATCATCCATCCGTATTGGCGTACCCCATTCGCGCTGTGTTTCTCCCGGCCATTTATTAGTCGCATCCAAACCCATTTTTGAGCCCAGACCTGCAACTGGCGAGGCAAAATCGAGATAATCGATTGGCGTATGCTCTATAAGCGTAGTATCTCTCGCCGGATCCATCCTTGTCGTAATCGCCCATATTACGTCATTCCAGTCCCTTGCGTTAACATCTTCGTCACAAACGATCACGAACTTGGTATACATGAACTGTCTCAAAAAGCTCCAGACGCCCATCATCACGCGTTTGGCATGACCGGGATACCTTTTTTTCATCGTGACAACTGCGAGACGATACGAACAACCTTCGGGTGGCAGATAAAAATCAACGACTTCCGGAAATTGCTTTTGTAACAACGGAACAAACACTTCATTTAGTGCTACACCGAGCATGGCTGGTTCATCAGGTGGACGACCAGTATAGGTGGAATGATAAATGGCATCTTTACGCATCGACATGTGCGTAATCGTAAAGACCGGAAACTCTTCAACTTCGTTGTAGTAACCAGTGTGGTCGCCATAAGGGCCTTCGGGTGCCATTTCTCCCGGCATCAGATATCCTTCCAGCACAATTTCAGCACTGGCGGGAATATCCAGATCACAGGTGATTGCTTTGACAACTTCCGTCCGGCTTTGACGTAACAAACCTGCAAATGCATATTCCGATAAAGTATCTGGCACGGGGGTGACGGCGCCTAAAATCGTGGCTGGGTCTGCACCAATTGCAACAACAACGGGGAACGGTTTGCCCGGGTTTGCTTCCTGCCATTCCCGAAAATCCAGTGCGCCGCCACGATGATCCAGCCAACGCATGATCAGCTTGTTTTTACCGAGCAACTGTTGGCGATAGATGCCCAGATTCTGGCGTTTTTTATATGGCCCTTTGGTAATGGTCAGTCCCCAAGTCACGAGAGGTGCCGCATCACCTGGCCAGCAATGCTGAATTGGTAATTGAGTCAGATCGACATCATCACCAGTCAGAACGATTTCCTGGCATGGAGCTTTGCTCAGACGCTTCACTGGCATATTCAGGATTTGTTTAAATAAAGGTAACTTATCAAACAGATCTCGGAGTCCTTTGGGTGGCTCTGGCTCTTTCAGCATAGCCATCCATTCACCCACACCGCGTAACGCGCCAACATCATCCTGACCCATCCCCCACGCAACACGTTCAGGCGTCCCGAATAAGTTGGCAAGTACTGGGTGAGATGACCCTTTTGGGTTCTCGAATAACAGTGCAGGGCCTTTCGCACGCAATGTCCGATCGGCGATTTCGGTCATTTCCAGATAAGGATCGATTTCCTGTTTGATGCGTTTTAACTGCCCCCGTTGCTCGAGCAATTCAAGAAAATCACGTAAATCACGGTATTTCATGACAAAGATCCGTCTATAACAATGCTGTGATTATACGAAGCAATCACGTTTTTGGCTTGCTGCTTGTCGACGATAAGAATGATAAACTTTGTGTAGCAACCGATTTTGAACCACTTTTGATGACGAACCAATATCAAGCTGAATTACTGGAAAAAGTATCCAGAACCTTTGCCCTGACGATACCCCAGTTACCAAGCCCACTGTCTGACTGGGTAAGTAATGCATATTTGCTGTGCCGGATCGCCGATACCATCGAAGATGAGCCGGTGCTGGATTGCGACACAAAAAGTACGTTGATCTTACGCTTTCTTGATGTGTTGTCCGGCCAATATGCGTCTACTGATTTCTCTGAATCTGTGACTTCGAAATTGTCAGATGCCACGCCTGAAGCAGAACATGAATTATTAAGTCAGACACCAGCGGTCATTGCCGAATATCAGCAGTTTCCCGCACAGGTGCAGCATATTCTCGCGCGTTGTGTGACGATCATGAGTGAAGGAATGACGCACTATCAGCACGTAGCATCACCAGATGGCTTGGCTGATCAGGCTGCGCTTGATAAATATTGTTATGTCGTTGCGGGCGTCGTGGGTGAAATGCTGACGGAGCTTTTTATTGCATACCGACCTTCACTGGCCGCACATCAACAAGATTTGAAAGCATTGTCCGTCTCATTCGGCCTTGGTCTACAACTGACCAATATTCTCAAAGATGTCTGGGATGATGCCCGACGGGATGTCTGCTGGTGGCCGCAATCGATACTAAAACAACGGATCTGCTGTCCTCCCCAGGAAAAACAATCTTTTCTTGAGACAAAGACTCAACTACTAAGTGTGGCGCAGGGTCATTTATGTGATGCGCTTGATTACACGCTGTTGCTCCCTACAGAAGAGCAGGGTATCCGACAGTTTTGTCTTTGGGCATTAGGGATGGCGACTCAGACGTTACGCGTGATCCAGTCATCGCCTGACTATCTGAATGGTAGTACTGTAAAAATCAGTCGAAAGACCGTCAAGCAAGTGATCATTACCAGCCGGCTGCTTGGTCGTTCGAATTGGGGATTACGATGCCTTTTTCGCTGGTGGTCCAGAGGACTAAAATGCCAGCGTCGTAGTTATCATGAACTATACCGTACAGTCAGTTGCTGGTAAGCTGGAACATATCTTCAAAATACCACATATTTTTCGGGGAGAATGGACATGCAATGTCATCGTATTGAAGAATTGCT
>QKFI01000050.1 GCA_003251455.1 Tolumonas sp. | reverse complement strand
GCTCAGCACAAAAAAACATCCATTCAGCATGATCGGTTTATTGGTTTCATCCGCATTACTGACCGTGCCAGCAATGAGTCAGGCAGCTGACTGTCAGACCGTCAAATTCTCCGATGTCGGCTGGACCGATATCACAGCAACGACGGCTGTGACCAGTGAGATTCTGAAAGGCCTGGGTTATCAGACAAAAACACAGTTGTTATCCGTACCAGTGACTTACACCACGCTGGCGAACAAAGATATCGACGTGTTCTTGGGAAACTGGATGCCGACCATGGAAGGCGACGTCCGCAAATATATCGACAATGGTTCCGTCAATAGCATCAAAGCAAACCTACAAGGGGCGAAATACACCTTGGCAGTACCTGATTATGTCTACGATGCCGGTGTGAAATCCTTTCAGGATCTGCACAAATTTGCAGACAAATTCAAAGGGCAAATTTATGGACTGGAACCAGGCAATGATGGTAACCGTCTGATCCAGAAAATGTTTACTGACCCTTCACTATCATTGAAGGATTTCAAACTGGTTGAATCAAGCGAAGCCGGCATGCTTTCTCAGCTTTCTCGTGCTGTTCGCAAGAAACAGTGGATCGTCTTCTTAGGCTGGGAACCACACCCAATGAACACCAACTTCAGCATTCGTTATCTCTCTGGCGGCGACGAATATTTCGGTCCTGATTTTGGTGGTGCAACCGTCTATACCAACGTTCGTAAAGACTATCTCACCGAGTGCCCGAATGTTGGCCATCTGCTGAAGAACATGACCTTCACGCTGGACATGGAAAACAAAATCATGAACAGCATCCTCAACGAAGGCAAAAAACCAGCAGAAGCAGCACATGCATGGTTGGCATCTCATCAGTCTGACTGGACAGGCTGGTTAGGTGATGTGAACACGATTGATGGCAAGCCGGGTCTAGCGGCTGTCGAGCAATATCTGTCGAAATAAAACGATAACGGGCCGGCTCCCGGCCCTTTCAAGGAAGACGATATGAACTGGATTACTGAACATAAAATTCCGATTGGAATGTGGATGGAAAATGTTGTGGATTGGCTCACCATCCATGCAGCATTGCTTTTTGATCTGATCTCAGTCTCTTTTGACTGGACGATTAACATGATGGTTGAAGGTTTTGAATATCTGCCTCCTTATGTGCCAATTACCGTCACCGCTTTAATGGCGTGGTTTATCCACCGCCGCATCTCGTTAGTGGTCTTTGTGGTTGCAGCCTTACTCCTCATTTTGAACCTGGGTTATTGGGATGAAATGCTGCAGACCTTCGTATTAGTCATGGCTGCGACGATCACATCGGTCTTGATTGGCGTACCGATTGGCATTCTCTGTGCGCATAAACAATGGATGTATACCATCATGCGCCCGGTGCTTGATTTGATGCAGACGATTCCGACCTTCGTTTATCTGATCCCTACACTGGTTTTATTCGGCTTAGGTGTAGTTCCAGGTCTGATTTCGACCATCATTTTCGCGATTCCTGCACCGATCCGCCTGACCTATTTAGGAGTGAAAGGCGTTCCGACTGAATTAATCGAAGCAGGTAAGGCATTCGGCGCATCCCCTTTCAAACTGCTTTATAAAGTTGAATTACCAAGTGCGATGCCAAACATCATGGCTGGCATTTCACAATGCATTATGTTGTCACTGTCGATGGTGGTTGTTTCTGCACTGGTTGGTGCTGACGGTCTCGGCGAACCAGTCGTCCGCGCCCTGAACACCGTTAATATTGCACAGGGTTTTGAAGCCGGATTGGCGATTGTACTTGTTGCCACTCATCAATCCGGAGAACAATCATGAAACCAGCTATCAAAGTCAGAAATCTGGACGTGGTTTTCGGTAACCATCTCGAAGATAGTTTTAAATTGATTGACCAGGGTATTACCCGACAGAAACTGATCGAAAAAAATGGCGATGTGATTGCGGTTCATAACGCAACACTCGATATTGCCCGCGGTGAAATCTGCGTACTGATGGGGCTTTCCGGCTCTGGGAAATCAAGCCTGTTACGCACCTTTAACGGTCTGAACCCGATCTCTCGTGGTGAAATTGAATTGCACGATGGTGTGAATACCATTGCGCTCAGTCAATGTGATGAAAAAGGCTGGCAGGATCTGCGTTCACGCCGGATCTCGATGGTATTCCAGAAGTTTGCGCTGATGCCTTGGCTGACCGTGCTGGAAAACGTCGCGTTCGGGCTTGAAATGCAAGGTGTTCCGGAAAAAGAACGCCATCAACGCGCCATGTCAAAGCTTGAGCTGGTAGGTTTAGCAAACTGGCATAAGCAATATCCGCATGAATTATCAGGCGGGATGCAACAGCGTGTCGGTCTGGCCCGCGCTTTTGCAATGGACAGTGATATCTTGTTGATGGACGAACCATTCTCCGCGCTCGACCCACTGATTCGTTCTCAGTTGCAGGATGAGCTCATCATGCTGCAAAAACAGCTGAATAAAACCATCATTTTCGTCAGTCACGACCTTGATGAAGCACTCAAGATTGGCAGTAAAATCGCCATCATGGAATCTGGAAAAATCATTCAATATGACAAACCAGAAAACATTGTGCTGAAACCAGAAAATGATTATGTCAGTGAGTTTGTTGCGCACACCAACCCGCTGAATGTGCTGTGTGGTCAATCGCTGATGAAACCACTGAAAGCCTTACAGCAATGTCATCAGGGTTTTGTACTGGATGAAGCGACACAGACTTGTATTCAAATCCAGAATGAGAATCAGCTAATCTCTGTCACGCGTCAGGGAGAACATTTACCGTTATGTTACCTGAAAGAGAAAGCGTCTGAATTTGAATTCAGTCCAAATCAGATTGTGGTAGCGCCACCAGAAATCAGCATGCGGGAAGCATTAGATATCACGTATCACACCGGACAACCGCTGTTGCTTGGCTCGCCGAATAACATCCTCGGTATGTTGAGTGGCCGCGAGTTTTATCACGCCTTATTAGGCAAACATTTTCAGGCTGCACACTAACCTCTCAGACAAAGAAGGGGCACTCATTTGAGATGGCCCCTTCCCTTTTTGCAGGATCATAAACGCTGCAAGTGCATAACCAATACCTGCGGTGATGAAGAGTTGAATGCGTGAATTCACACGGAACTGTTCCAGAGTCGAATAGAAGATATTTCCCATCAATGCGGTTGTCGCAACAGACCCAGAAGAAATATCACCTTGAGACCTCTCTTTTGTGGCCCTTGACCATCAGAGTCTGGTTCTGGAACACCTTGACCAGTACCGTGATTACTGCTGGCACTTTGCCCTGACTGAGCCCCTTTACTGCCTTGCCCCTGACCGCCTTGATGGCCTTGTCCTGTAGATTGTCCACCCGCCTCATCAGCCCAAGCAGAACTCACAATTCCTTGCATGAGCGGTTTCTCAAGGCTGGGACTAAAGCCGCCAAGCGCAGCAAACAGAGCCACTGCAGTCAACACGATTTTACGAGTTGATATGGCACTCTTCATCTTTCTTTCCTCCATGAGCAGAATGAATTTGTGCTTAACTTCAGCTCAAAAAATGAATCGCTCCTTAAAATATATATAAGTGCTACGGTGCTATTTTATTTTGCAGAATAAATATTGACCTCAATCAATTTACATTTCATAAATCTAATGTGTACGACGCAGCTCACTAAGAGTCCTAAATTTCACGATGCCCATGATGAGCTGACTCACGTTGTGAATGACCACAATCTGCATATGCCACATAAAATATTGGACTGGCCGCCCGTCATCCTGGGACGATTCTGCTATTGTTTTGGTTAGGAATTGCTTCAAAGTAAAACAGAGGTATGTATGTTACTCAGAACATTTCTACTGATGGTCGGACTGGTTTTTACTTTTTCCGTCAATGCTAAAGAATGGTTAATTGATGTCAGAACGGCAAACGAATATAACGTCGAGCATGCAGAAGGTGCGATCAACATTGAGTACCAACAGATCATTCCAGGGGTACTTCATTTAGGTATTCAAAAACAAGATACCATTCGTGTGTATTGTCAAACCGGTCGTCGCGCCAACATCGCCCGCGAATTACTGGTTCGCAAGGGGTATCAGAACGTGATCAATCTAGGCACGCTTCAGGACGCTAAAGAATGGGTGGCCAAAAAACATATTGCGGTCGTACCGGAAAGTGAATAATGGAAGACCCTGAAGTTAAGTTCAGGGTCTAACTTGAGACGCTTCCAACTCGGTTAACACAGCCTTGAAATTATCCGCTTCAGCGATACCAACTTTATCTGCTAACAGCGGTATCAGTTGGTGAAATTGCTCCATTGAAAAGTATCCGTTCAGACCAATATTCAAATGCACTTTCAACTGAGCATTCATCCCACTCATGCAGGCCAAAGTTGCAATCGTCACCAACTCTCGTGATGGAAAATCGAGATTATCACGCCCCCAAATATCAGCAAAAAGATGCTCTTTGATGAAGGTATCAATCACAGGGGCAAACGTTAACGCCGGATTTTCAGGGTGAACCCCCATCAGCTTGAATTGATTTTCACTACCTATTTCATATTTGGTTTTATCGTTCGGGAATGGATGTGGTTCCTCCCCAGCTTTATCCTGAATCCCGGCTGATTGCCTTGAGAGTACAACCATCCTGAATGCATTGATTGCATTGATACTGCGCGGAAGCCCATCATAGGCAGAAAGCTGGATCAAAACTTCCTTAATTTCATTGATCGTCAGACCGGCATCCAAACCATCATTGAAACTCGCGTTCAGCTTGTCCAGATCACCTTTAGTGGTAAAAGCCGCAATGACAACCACCGCTTTTTGTTTCGCATCCAGAAATTCTTCTGTCATTTCTTTTGCTCCTGCAGGTTGGTTACACCACAAATTTACCCCGAGCAGTATAGGTAGTGTGCAGCAAAGTGTGCGCTTTATGGCCGCATGGTCCGTCTTGAAGAAACTCACGATAAATCTGAAGCACTTGTGGATTTTCATGCGATTTACGAACGACATAACTTGCATCCTCACTGTAGAGTGCTTTCGCGCGTTGTTTCCGTATTTCTTCACTCGCAGGGACTGGTTGCCCCCCACCACCCAGACACCCGCCGGGGCAAGCCATCATTTCGATGAAATGACAGGTACTGAAGATCCCGCTGCTTTTAATATCTTCCATGACTTTATGAAGGTTGAGCCCGCCATGCGCCACCGCGACCCGAAGCGTAACGCCTTTTAACCACTCAAAATCCTGAAACAGATGTTTGAGCAAATCAGGCACCGGACCAACTTCCTGAATAGGAATTTCCGCCAGACGAATCCCCTCAAAACCACGCACCGGTATAATGTCTGCGTGCTCGTAAAAATTTTCAATTTTCTTGCCAGTGACAAGTTCAATCACAGTGCGTAACGCAGCCTCCATGACACCACCTGTGGCACCAAAAATAACGCCCGAACCACTCGTCACGCCAAAGGGTTCATCAAATCCGGATTTTGGTAATTTTGGTAAATTAATACCGGATTCATGCATCATTCTCGATAGCTCTCTGGTTGTCAGAACATAATCGACATCTCTGAAACCAGAGGCCGTCATTTCATAGCGGGCGCTCTCGAATTTCTTCGCGGTACATGGCATCAACGAGACCGAAACGATATCTTTCGGGTCAATGCCTTTTTCTCTGGCGTAATAGGTCTTGATGATGGTTCCAAACATCTGTTGCGGACTTTTTGCGGTAGAAAGGTGCGGGAGTAATTCCGGATAAAAGAATTCGATATATTTCACCCATCCGGGAGAACAACTCGTCAGCATCGGCAATACCGGTTTGTCCGGGTCACCTGTGAGCGCCTGATGCAAGCGAACAAGCAGTTCAGTCCCTTCTTCGATAATCGTCAGATCAGCCGAAATGTTGGTATCAAATACAGCATCAAAACCCAAACCCATTTGCCGGATCGCGGTATTCATCTCAAAGGTGAGCGGTACTCCGGGTGGCAAGCCGTAACATTCACCGATCGCTGCACGCGGTGATGGCGCAGTCTGTATCACGACATGTTTTGTCGGGTCTTCAAGTGCCGCCCAAACCGCTTCGGTTTGATCTACTTCGCTCAGCGCGCCCGTCGGGCAATGTATCACGCACTGTCCACATTCAATGCAGATTGAAGATGCCATGTTCTGATCGGAAAATGTGGTAACCCGGGCCTCATCCCCGCGCCCCGCAATCGTTAAGCAGTCGATCCCTTGTATTTCACTACAGGCCCGAACACAGCGGCGGCAAAGCACACACTTATTCATATCAAACACGAGTGAAGAACTGGATTTATCAATCAGGTGTACTGGCGTAGTAGGATGCCCGAATCGAAAAGTATCAACGCCATAATCCGCTGCCAGCGCTTGTAACTCGCAGTTTTGATTCCGCTTACAAGTTGTACAATCGCCACAATGAAATGCCAGCAGTAAATCGATGATGTGCCGGCGAGCCTTGCGAATCGCTGGTGTATTCGTTGAGACACGAACTGGCTGCGTGATGGGATAGGCACATGCCGTTTCTAACGCGTGTTGCCCTTCTAATTCGACGATGCAAATCCGGCAGATTCCTGCCGGTTTGAGATCGGGATGATCGCACAAGGTTGGTATCTTGATTCCGGCCATTTTAGCTGCATGCAGAATAGAGGTACCGGATGGGACAAAAACTTCCACATCATCAATCACCGCTGAAATAAGCGTGGAAACGCTGTCATTCTTATTTTCAGGCGTTGCAGACATGATTATGCCT
>QKFI01000057.1 GCA_003251455.1 Tolumonas sp. | reverse complement strand
GATATCAAATTGGGCTTCAATTTCACGAACACAAGTTGGGCTGGTTACATTAATTTCTGTCAATCGATCACCGATAATATCCAAACCAACGAAGATCAATCCTTTAGCTTTCAGCATTGGACCAACGGCGCGGGCGATTTTCCAGTCTGCTTCAGTGAGCGTTCTCGGTTCTCCTCGACCACCGGCAGCCAGATTTCCGCGTGTTTCTCCTTGCGCCGGAATGCGTGCAAGGCAATAAGGTACAGGCTCACCATCAACAACCAGAACCCGTTTATCACCATCAACAATTGCTGGTAAATAGGTTTGTGCCATACAGTAACGATGACCATGTTCGGTCAAAGTTTCGATAATCACGCCAACATTCGGGTCATCCGCCTTGATGCGGAAAATAGAAGCGCCGCCCATGCCATCCAGAGGTTTCAGAATAATGTCGTGGTGTATACGATGAAATTCACGAATTTTAGATGCTGAACGAGTGACCAGCGTATCAGGCGTATGTTCAGCAAACCATGCGGTAAACAATTTTTCATTCGCATCACGCAGGCTTTGTGGTTTATTGACAATCAGGGTGCCGTTTTCTTCCGCTCGTTCTAACATATACGTTGCATAGATAAATTCAGTATCAAATGGCGGATCTTTTCGCATTAGAATCACATCTAATTGATCCAGCGGTTGTTCTACTGAACTACCGAATTCAAACCATTTTTCAGAGTTATATTCAACGCTGATTTTTTGCATGGAAGCATATGCAATTCCCTGATGCATATACAGATCGCTCATTTCCATGTAATACAGTTCATAACCACGTTTCTGAGCTTCTAATAACATGGCAAAGCTAGTGTCTTTTTTGATGTTAATGGACTGAATCGGGTCCATTACAATGCCTAATTTAATGCTCATCATATCTCCTAAGATAAATCGCCAAAACGGCATTGGAGCGCAGTAATTGCAGTAAGAGATGCTGTTTCTGTACGTAATACACGCGGACCAAGCAACATTTCCTGAAAGCCATGTTGTTCTGTCAGTGCTATTTCTTCATCTGATAATCCACCCTCTGGTCCGATCACAAGACGGATGCCGTTTACCGGAGTAGGGAGGGTACCTACTGAATATTTTGCCCGGGGGTGTAACGTTAATTTCATTTCGTCAGTTTCTTCCGACATCCACTCTTCCAGAGTCATGACAGGTCGGACTTCAGGCACATAATTTCTGCCACACTGTTCACAGGCACTAATTGCAATTTTCTGCCATTGTTCTTGTTTTTTATCCAGGCGGTCACCTTGAAGTTTAACGCCACAACGGGAGGACCAAAGTGGTGTAATTATTTTTACCCCAAGCTCTACCGATTTCTGGATCGTAAACTCCATTTTATCGCCACGACTGATCACTTGTCCCAAATGAATAGAAAGTGGTGACTCACTTGATACATCAGAAAACTCTTCTATTTTTACAACAACTTGTTTCTTGCCGCTTTCGACAATTACTGCTTTATATTGACCGCCTAATCCGTTGAAAAGACAGAGCTCCTGTTCGGGTTGCATCCGCAAGACGCGGCCAACATGATTCGCTGCATCTTCATCCAGATGGATTAACGAGCCAGTTTGTAAGGGTGAGTTTTGATAAATACGAGGTATACGCATGGAACGAAGTTATTCCTTGAACAACATGTCTGAAAGACGGTCATGTGGAAATAAGCAATAGTCAATCATATCACACAAAGAGCTGTGATGGAGGGCAATACTTGTTCTTCAAATGCTATCAGGATGTTAAAAGAAAGGATAAGATGAAAATGATTTTTAGTTAATTATATCTCAGGGTCATCAGAGTTTGTATTTTGCAGGGAGTACAGAATGGAATTATCTTCAATGATCGGCTTCGGTGTAGCAGGTAATTTTGCCGGCCATTTGGAACAAGCTGGTGAAGCAAGTGATTTTGTGAATGTTAAGGTGAAAGATCATATTCAGCCAAAAGCGATTTTTCCGTTCTATTTGCCTGCAGTAGAGAATACGTTTCTGGCAACATTTCCAGTTTCACACGAAACGATCCAGTTTCCGGAAGGGGCGGATAACCTTCAGATTGAACCTGAAGTTTCATTGATTTGTGATATTCAATATGAAAACGGTAAGGTTACAGCGTTGCTTCCAAAGGCATTTGCTGCTTTTAATGATTGTTCCATTCGTCGCCCTGGTGCCAAAAAAATCAGTGAAAAGAAAAACTGGGGACCAGCAAGTAAAGGGATGTCCGCAAATATTCTTGCCTTAGATTCATTTTCAGAAGGTGGGGCGCTAGACCGGTTTCATATTGCCAGTTTTATGCGTCGTGATGATGAATTACATGCTTATGGCTTAGATAGTCCTGCAGTCGAATATAGTTATTTCCATGAAACCTTGTTGAATTGGATTGTCGATAAAATGAACAATCAACAAGATGAAGGTCCTGCAGAAGATATTGCTCAATTACTGGCTGCATCTGGTTATCCAACACAGGCGATTATTAGCATCGGAGCAACGCGTTATACCGAATTTGGTGAGAAAACCTTCCTGCAACCGGGTGATGAAAGTATTGTTATCGTCTATGACGCAACACTTTATTCACCGGATGTGGTCAAACAAATGGCACAAAAATCAGAATACAGCAGTCAGGGAATGAGTGTACTCAGTCAGCAAGTTGTATAAGAACTGATCCGCATTTCCGGCAAGTATATTGACGATCACCGCGCACGACAGCTCGGTGTCGTCTAACTGTTAATTGGTGTGTCTGACAACGACAGCGATAGGCAAAGGTAACACCTCTGACTTTGCTGATATCCATCGAATGAGTTGTCTGAGCCGGAATGCCGAATATATTCTGCATCACAGATTGCCATTCCTTACCGTGAGGTTTTACCTTTCCCCACACCGCAAACACAATCAAATGGGCTATCTCATGGGGAATCACTTCATTTCTGAAAATCTCAGGGTTGTCATGAAGCAAAACAGGATTAAGTCGGATATGCCAGTCTTGTAAGCGTGCGGTTCCGGCACATTTACCACGTTGGTCGAGCGTGATTTTCGGGTGTGGAAAGTTTTTATTAAAAAAGCGGGATGCAATGGCGATATAGTCGCTTGCGGTAGACTCTATCCAGATATACATAAGAAGATAGGGGGTCATAGCCCCCCTTAAAAATTACTTCAGACCAGCCAGATCACGGAGCAGTTCTGCTTTGTCGGTTTTTTCCCAAGGGAATTCTTCACGACCAAAGTGACCGTATGCTGCTGTCGGTTTATAAATCGGACGGACCAAATCTAACATTTCGATCAGGCCATACGGACGCAGATCAAATTGGTCACGAACTAACTGAGTTAACAGATCTTCACTTACCTTGCCGGTACCAAATGTCTCAACGCTGATAGAAGTTGGCTCAGCAACACCAATTGCGTAAGAAACCTGGATTTCACAACGATCAGCCAGACCTGCTGCCACAATATTTTTGGCAACATAACGAGCTGCGTAAGCTGCTGAACGGTCAACTTTTGATGGATCTTTACCAGAGAATGCACCGCCACCGTGACGAGCCATACCACCGTAGGTATCTACGATGATCTTACGGCCAGTCAGGCCACAGTCACCCATAGGACCGCCAATTACAAAACGACCAGTTGGGTTAATGAAGAATTTAGTATGTTTACTGATCCATTCTTCAGGTAATACCGGCTTGATGATGGTTTCCTGTACCGCTTCAATCAGATCTTTTTGTTCGATATCTGGAGAATGTTGGGTAGAAAGAACGACTGCATCAATACCGAGAATCTTGCCATCATGATCGTAAACAAAGGTAACCTGGCTTTTCGCATCAGGGCGTAACCATGGTAATGTGCCATTTTTACGAACTTCTGACTGACGCTTTACCAAACGGTGTGCGTAAGTAATTGGCGCAGGCATCAGAACTTCAGTTTCGTTCGATGCATAACCGAACATCAGGCCTTGGTCGCCAGCACCTTGTTCTCTCGGATCTGCACGGTCAACACCTTGGTTGATATCCGGAGATTGCTTACCAATCGCATTCAATACAGCACATGAATGAGCATCAAAACCCATATCTGAATGGGTATAACCGATGTCACACACTGTTTTACGAACTAATTCTTCGATATCAACCCAAGCAGAAGTAGTGATTTACTAAAACCATACCGGTTTTAACAAATGTCTCACATGCGACACGTGCTTTAGGATCCTGCTCAAGAATCGCATCCAACACTGCATCAGAAATCTGATCGGCGATTTTATCTGGATGTCCTTCAGCAACGGATTCGGATGTAAACAATTTTGCCATTATTTATCTCTGTATATGATTAAGGTATCTGTTTTAACGTAACAGATAGCAGTATTAACATCTGGACGTCTATCTATTTTCGCAGTCAAAGCGATGTCCGTCAATCAATCAGTGTAACAGATACCGCAGTTCACACATTAATTACACCTTGGTAAAAATTTTCAGAAGATAACATTTGCGTAACTAGGCGTCTGTTTGGGACAATACCCGTCCTTACTTAAATGTATAGAACTAATATATTCCAGGAGTAACCAATGCCCTCTCGTAAAGAGTTAGCCAATGCTATCCGTGCATTAAGCATGGATGCAGTACAGAAAGCCAATTCCGGTCACCCGGGTGCGCCAATGGGAATGGCGGATATTGCCGAAGTACTGTGGCGTGACTTTTTAAATCACAACCCA
>QKFI01000045.1 GCA_003251455.1 Tolumonas sp. | reverse complement strand
TGCTCACAATGGCTCCTTGTCTTTGATTCAAGACGAATTAATGCATTAAAGATTCGGTTGTTTCCGCCCAACGGCAATACTGTTGATAAATTGCCTCATAGGTCGTAACCAACTCAGTGTTCGGTTGATAAATCGTTTCTATATCACTGGCCATGCAACGTTGTGCATCTGGCATGGCTGGGTAAATATCAGCGGCAACGGCTGCACAAATTGCAGCTCCCAGCGCGCAGCATTGATCACTGCGGATCACTGAAATCGGGCGATTCATGACATCCGCACAGACTTGCATTACGACCGGTGATTTCCGGGCAATACCGCCCAGCGCCATGACATCGTTGACCTGTATACCTTGTTCAATCATGCATTCCATGATCCGGCGCGCACCGCATGCGGTGGCAACAATCAGGGCACCAAATAAATCTGGTGCAGTCGTGCCGAGATTCAGACCACTGATCAGGCCTTTCAAACGCTGATTGGCATACGGGGTACGACGTCCGTTAAACCAATCCAGCACAATTGGTAAATGTTCGAGTTGTGGATTCTGGATCCATTGCTGTGTCAGCTTGGTTAACAACTGTTGTTCTTGCTGACGCACAGCTGTTTTCAGTTCCGGATATTGTTGAATGAGCTGTTCAAGGGGCCAGCTCAGGATCCGCTGGAACCAGGCATAAATATCACCAAAAGCTGATTGTCCGGCTTCCAGCCCAATCAGATTGGGGATCACGCTGCCATCGACCTGACCACAAATACCGGCAATCGTGCGATTCCCAATCTGCTCTGGTTGTGTCATCAGAATGTCGCAAGTTGACGTGCCGATAACCTTCACCAGCGTATTTTCACCTGCACCGGAACCAATCGCGCCCATATGGCAGTCAATTGCAGCTCCGGAGATCACCACATCCGTGGATAATCCGAGCGTTTCAGCCCACTGCGCGGAGAGTCGGCCGACTGCGATATCAGCCGTGTAGGTATCAGTAAATAGTGGGGATTGCAGGTGTTCAGTGAGTGAGGGATGTAAGTCATGTAGAAAATCAGCAGAGGGTAAGCCGCCCCAATCGGCATGCCACAGACTCTTGTGACCCGCAGTGCATCGACCGCGTTTGATTGCGTCGGGTCGGGTATTTCCGGTCAGTAGTGCAGGGATCCAATCCGCTAGTTCAACCCAACTGATAGCTGTTTTACGTACGGACTCGTCACATCGAGTGATGTGCAGGATCTTCGACCAGAACCATTCAGCAGAATAAACACCACCGCTGTAACGGGTATAATCAACCGCTGACTGCTGGCAACGAAAGGTGATTTCTTCCGCTTCTGCAACGGCGGTGTGGTCTTTCCACAGAACAAACATTCCATTCGGGTTATCAGCAAAATCAGGACGCAGCGCAAGCACATTGCCTTCTGCATCCAATGGGGCTGGGGTCGATGCCGTGGTATCCACGCCAATACCGCGCACTGACGCTTTTTGTTCCGAAGATAGTTGCGCCAGTACTTGCTGCAGTACGGTTGTCATCGATTCGATGTAATCACGTGGATGGTGACGAAACTGGCTTTGTGCTGGCTGGCAATATTGGCCTTCAGCCCAACGAGGGTAGGCAACCACATCGGTTGCCAGCTCCGCACCGGTCTGGCTATCCACTGCCAGTGCTCTGACGGAGTCACTGCCAAAATCAAGTCCGAGAACAATTGCTGCCTGCATGATCCGAACTCCTGTTATGACGCAACCGCCAGTGATGAAAACTGACGCATCCGTTCCATCGCATCTTTCTTGTATGGCATGTCTTGCGTTGCGCCAACACGCTCCACAGAAACCGATGCAAATGCAGATGCAAACAGAGCTGCCGCTTCCAGTTTTTCTCCGTTCGACAGACAAGCTGCAAGCGAACCGTTGAACGAATCACCCGCACCTGTGGTATCAATCGGATGCGCCGGATAGGCTGGAATATGAGCAAATCCTGAAGGTGTTGAAAGCAGCGCACCTTTTAAGCCCAAGGTGATCAAGACATTTTCAATGCCTTTGCCATGCAGCGCACGAGCTGCCATCTTGGCGGAATCAATGTCATGTACGACGACCCCAGTCAGCAATTCAGCTTCAATACTGTTTGGTGTGACCAGATTGGCCAGCGCCAGTACCTCGTCGGGGATTTTCTGGAATGGTGCCGGATTTAAAATGACATACACGTTATTTTCATGTGCATGTTTCAATAAAGAGATGACTGCTTCACCATTATTTTCCATCTGAATCAGTAAGATATCGGATGATTTAATGACTGGAAGACAGGAGTCGATTTCTTCTTCTGTCACGGTCAGATTGGCGCCTGGATCCACGCCGATCATGTTCTCGCCGTTTTCTTCCGAAACATAAATCAGTGCATTGCCAGTTGGTTTTTCCTGAGATTCAAACAGCGTCCAGACATTGATTTCTGACTGATTGAGATGCTGACGGGCAAAGTTGGCAAACGAGTCATTTCCGACCTTGCCGATGTAGTGTACCCGTGCACCAGCACGTGCTGCTGCCAATGCCTGGTTCGCTCCTTTCCCGCCGGCACCCATCAGGCTGCTGGTCGCAACCATTGATTCACCCGGACGAGGAAAACGAGCCATCCGAGCGACCACATCCACGTTAAATGCACCAAATACACAAACTTTACCCGCCATAGTGGCCTCCTACTATTCGAATACGCGTTTAGCAGCCAGGCATGCGCCCTGACAACCGGTATCGCCGGTTTGAAGACTGTATGTGATCACCAGTCCTTCTGCCGGTTGCGGACCACGCAGGTGTTTGCGGATCTCGCGCTCTAATTGTTCTTTTGGAAAGTCAGGCATCCCGATTACGCCACCACCGAGGAACAGATGTTCTGGATCCAGAATGTTCATCTCAGAGGCGATGATCATGCCGAGACGCGTGATAAATTCCTGGATCTCTGGATGATCGCCGTAATGGGTAAATACATCACCGATGGTGTGCGGTGCCTGCACATGTGTTTTTGCCCAACGCGCCAGAAAACTGCCTGAAGTCAGGGTTTCTGCACAGCCGGATTTGCCACATGGACACTCTAACGTATTGTTCAGCCATGGAATGTGACCGATTTCCCCGGATGAGCCATGGGCTCCATGATAAAAGTCATCATTGATCCAGATGCTGTTGCCCATCCCGGTGCCGAGATAGAGGCCCACACCTACGGTTGGCATACTGTCCAACTGATGCAGATCCCAGTAGTGCAGGTGGTTCACGTCTTTATCCATCGCAACAGGGCAATCGATCAATTGGCTCAGTTCATTTGCCACTTCACGGTTATCCAGCGCCTGAATGAATGGCAGTGAAAACACTTTTTTCCGGTCGCGACTTAAGGTGCCGGGCAGACCGAGCATGACCCCGCGAGGACGTTCGTCCAGTTTTTCAAAATGGGCCGAAATCAGCGTCGCCAGCGAGGCAAGCGGGTCAGTTGTTGTTGACCAGCTTGCGGTTGGCACATTTTCCCGTAAGACAAACACGAGCTCGTCGTTCATCGTTAACAAACGGGTATTCGTGCCACCGATATCAATTCCGAGATAATAAGCCATACCGCAAATCTCCTATGCTGCTACTTGCGCCTGCTGAATGTTTGCTGTCATTTTGTCCCATGCGACGGTTAAATCGTCGTCGAGACTGAACAGCCCTGAGGTGCCAACAATCATTACTTCTGCACCTGCGCCGAGCAGATCGTGGAAGGTTTTGGTATTGCAGGACCCATCGATCTCAATCAGATACTTGTAGCCTTGTTCAGCTTTCAGCGTTTTCAGTTCATTCACTTTATCCAGCATTTCAGGAATGAATGGCTGACCGGCATAGCCAGGATCAACGGTCATCACGGTGATCTTGTCGAGGTGATGGATGTAGTGGCGGATGTATTCCACTGGGGTAGCCGGGTTCAGGACAACACCCACTTTTTTGCCATGACTGCGGATCTGGTTGATGATGCGGAATGCATCACGGTTGATGGTTTCTGCATGTGGACAAATGTAATCGGCACCTGCTTTCGCAACGGCATCGATGAAATCGCTTGGCTCTTCCACCATCAGATGCACATCGATTTTCAGGTTGGTATGCGGGCGGATCTGCTCAATGAAGAATGGTGACAGCGTAATGTTCTTCACGTAGTGACCATCCATGATATCGATATGCAGGAAGTCAGCGCGGGTGTTCAGAACATCCAGTTGTGACTTAATTTCAATCAGGTTCATACACATCAGTGAGGGGGAAATCATATAACTCATAATTGCTCTTCCTAGTAATCGGTTCTATTTGCCAACGAAGTGGGCACTGGTATTGCTGTTATTTTTGTTGTTGGATAACGGTTTGCTGTTTTTCACTGCACGTTTTTCAGACCAACGTTTTTTGAAGAATTTGACTGATAACGTGATGATAAGCACCGCACCCCACATACCGAGGCTGAAGTGAGGGCTGATGCCCAGCAGGTTCAGACCGGTTGAGATGATTTGCAGAACAAACAAGGCGCAAACCACACCAAAGACGCGGCCAAAGCCACCGTTTGGATCAGTACCGCCAAGAATGATGGCCAGTACGGTCAGCAGCAGATAAGAATCGCCGTAACCCATACGTGCCGAGTTGAAACGAGCCATCATGACCAGACCGGCAAACACGCATAGCACGCTGGAGATGGTGTAAATCGCGATCAGCAGTTTGTGTGTATTGATGCCGCTGAAATAAGTCGCGTTGATGTTGCTGCCACTCATGTAGATGCATTTACCGATCTTGGTTTTTTCCAGCAACAGAGCGACTGCGACAGCAACCAGCAGGAAAACCACGAGTGGTACGGGGATGCCAAGAATCGTTCCGGAACCAATCAGTCGGACCAGTTCAGGCATGCCACTCAGTGCGGCACCATGGGTGAGTTCAATACCAATCCCGTTGACCATTGTCATGGTTGCCAGTGTCACCAGGATTGGGTGCGCACCGATGTAAGCCACCATGGCACCGGTAAACATGCCAATTACGATGGACAGGAGGATCGCGGCGACCATTGCAACTACTAACATGATGACCTGGAAAAGCATGCTAGCGTCAGCCGGAATGTAGCTGATGAAGATCCATGCCATGAGTAAGCTGGTCAGGTTGGCGGTACCGATGATGCAGAGGTTAAAACCACCACTCAGCATCGGAATGAACATTGCCAGTGTGAACAGTCCCAGCTCAGGTAATTGAGAAGCGACGCTGCCGAAAGTTTGCAGGGTAAAGAAACGACCCGGCATCAGTAGGGTGAACACGATACAGATTGCTACCAGCAGGCTGAGCAGTCCGATCATGTTTTCATCGAGTT
Organism: Tolumonas sp.; assembly: GCA_003251455.1. Classification (GTDB taxonomy): domain Bacteria; phylum Pseudomonadota; class Gammaproteobacteria; order Enterobacterales; family Aeromonadaceae; genus Tolumonas. Next base: position 10,602 of record QKFI01000045.1, on the reverse strand, counting down.
TGAACCATTTTTTCATGATTGCAGCCCCTGATTAAGCAAAACCGACGTTGGTTTCTTTGCGTTTTTTGTAGTGCGTAATCGTGATTGCGATGACGATGACAATCCCGATAACAATGTTCATGAAGTAACTGGAGACACCAATCAGGTTCAGACCGTTTTTCAGGATCCCAATCAGGAAAACCCCCATCAGCGTACCGAGCACCGTGCCTTTACCACCGGTCAGACTCGCACCACCCAGCACAGTTGCAGCCAGAACATCAAGTTCACCACCGACCAGTGCATTCGGCACGACTTCACCCATGCGATATACCTGCACCAGACCACCAATCGCAGCGAACGCACCGAGATAGCCGTAGGCAAACAAGTGGATGATACCAACGCGGATACCGACACGACGTGCAGATTCCTGGCTACCACCGACGGCATATAACTGACGGCCAAGGTTGGTTTTATTCAGCACAAGCCAGGTGAAAGCAGTCAGGATCAGCATCAGTAGGAATGGCAGACCGATCTGGTAACTTTCTGAGCCCAATGTGAATGGGAGGATCTCGTGTTGTGTGGTCCACCAATCCGGCAGGTCATAGATACTGCGACCATTGGTCAGCCACATCAGTCCACCGAACAGCAGCGACTGCACACTGATGGTGATGATGATGGACACCAGATTCAGGTAATAAATCAGCACGGCGTTGAACAAGCCGCAGCAGATCCCGAGTACCACCGCTAATACAATCCCTTGCATTGCGCCATCGATGTATCCGCCAAGTAGGAGACTGGCAACGGCGTATTGCACAACGGAGGCGACTGCGGCAAACGAGATATCGATCCCACCGGTTACCAGCACCACGAACAGACCCAATGCGAAGATCCCGGAAACGGCATAACCTTCAGATAAATCGAGCAAATTACGGATTGATAGGAATTGATCGGTTGTCAGTGAGAAGAACACCACCATGACTAGGATCACGACACCGAGGTAGAACTCCATCGGCATCCGTTTTTTCAGGAAATTAGCCATTAATAACTTCCTCCAGATAAGACTCACTGACTTTGCGAGGTTCGTATTCATTCATGATGTGACCGTGGTCGATATGAAGAATACGATCGCAGTTGTAGTAAACCTCCGGAATTTCGTCAGAAATCAGCAGGATCGAGATCCCCTGTTCGGAGAGTTTATGAATGAGTTGATAGATACTGTCTTTTGCTGCGATATCGACACCAACGGTTGGTGCATCCAGAATGAGTACTTTTGGTTGTGTCAGGATCCATTTCGCCAGCACCACTTTTTGTTGGTTGCCACCGGAGAGAGTCGAAATAGGGTTGTCAGGGTTGGATACTTTGATGTCGAGATCCTTGATCCATTGACTGACAATTTTGATTTTTTTGTATTCGTCGATGAAGTGCATTCGGTTTTTCAGCTGATCCAGAATCGATAACACCGCGTTATCAGAAACGGATTGCTGCAACACCAGACCTAAGGTCAGTCGGTCTTCCGATACATAACCAATCCCTGCTTTGATCGCATCATTGTGACCTTTGAAGTTCACTGGTTTACTGTCGACATAGATTTTGCCGGTATCTGGTTTGGTGATCCCGAATAAGCTCAACGCTAATTCCGTGCGACCAGAACCTAATAAACCGCATAAGCCTAAGACTTCACCCTGACGTAATTTGAAGCTGATATTCTCGTATTGTCCTTGACGAGATAATTTATCGACTTCCAGAATGATCCGATCGTTTTCTTCATTGCGGGCTGGTTTCAAGGCGTGTTCAATCGCGACACCTGTCATCAATTCAATTAAACGTTTTGGTGTGATTTCACTGGCAGGATAGGAACCGACTTTTGCGCCATCACGAATCACGGTGACGGTATCTGAAATTTCTAATACTTCATCTAAGCGATGGCTTACAAAAACCACACTGATATTTTTACTTTTCAGATAATGAACGGTTTTTAATAACTGATTGACTTCCGTTCTTGTTAAAGATGCTGTTGGCTCATCCATAATAACCAGTTTTGCATCAGCGACTAAAGCACGGCAAATCGCAACTTGTTGACGTTGTGCAATTGGTAATGCTTCAACTTTTTCATTTAAATCAATATTAAACTTTAATTCGTCCAGAACTTTTTTTGCTTTTTCGAAAATTTGTTTGTGATGATGCCAATTCATCATGCCTTGCATGTTTAATTCGAAGGCAATATTTTCAGCAACAGATAAATTCGGAAATAAAGATAAATCCTGATAAATAACCTGAATGCCCAGGCTTCGTGCAAGGTTAGGATTTAATTTTGGAACAATTTCTCCATTGACTCTAATTTCTGCGCCACTGTCTGGTTGGTGCACGCCACTAATTACTTTAATCAGTGTGCTTTTACCACAACCATTGGTTCCTGCTAAACAATGCACTTCACCTGGCATAATATTAATATCAATATTATTTAAGGCTTTATGTCCACCAAAACTTTTAGACAGTTTATTTAGAGAAATAAAAGACCCAACCTGGGAATTTTCAGGTAACGTTGTCATATTAAACCTCGGAGCTAAAACTGGATGGGCGAGTGCCCATCCAGGGATAATAATCAGAGACCCATATCAACGAGTTTCTTGATGTTTTCTTTATCTTCGCTTTCTGTGTTATTACCGAGAATCGTACGGGTTGCAGTATCAACCATGACTGGACCCATACCTTCGATGGTCATACCATCTTTGACTTCCTGGCCATCCATCATCATCTTCGCAACACGGACAAAGACTTCACCGGCAGTCATTGGGTTCCAGATATAGCCACCGTCAATCGCACCTTTCATGACCAGTGACTGACCTTGTCCTGGGCTGAATGGACCAACGACACAGATATCATCAATCTTGTTACGTTGTTGTACGGCACGACCTGCACCAATTGGTCCTTGAGAACCGAATGCCAGCACACCTTTCAGATCAGAGAATTTTGACATCAGATCTTTGGTAGTACGCATGGTGTCATCAAGCGATTCTGCAACACCAAATTTGTCAGCGGCCAGCTGCATTTTTGGATAATGTTCTTTCTGATACTCAATTGCAGAGTCAGCCCAGACGTTGTGCAATGGCACAGTCAAGCTACCGACATAAGCCACATATTTGCCTTCGCCTTTCATACATTCAGCGAGTTTTTTCATGTGGTTGATACCATGTTGTTTGGCATCAACCAGTTCGAAATCCCAATCAGCAAATTTTTGATTTGGCGATTCATGCACAATGACTTTGATACCTGCTTTCTGTGCTTTTTCCAGAACAGGCTCTAATACTTTTGCATCGTTTGGTACCACACCAATCACGTCAACTTTCTGTGCGATTAAGTCTTCAATGGCGCGAACCTGTAAAGCTGGGTCTGCTGAGGTAGGACCGATCTGCCAAGCGTCAACACCTTCTTTGGCGGCTTCTTTTTTAATGCCTGCTTCCATGGCATTAAACCAAGGGATACCACCAATTTTTACGACCACACCCATTTTGAAACTATCAGCGGCAAACGTAGTTGAAGACGCTAAAACAGTGGCGATCAAACAAGCTAAACCTGCTTTTTTCATATTTATGTTCTCCATGTAAATATCTTCTGAATATCCAATTTGGTATATTCAGGGTGTGCAAACGCTGCGCCTGGGAATAGGCGCTTTTCATGCGTACTACTTGGATACTAATACCACAAGCTGTTTTCTCTATTTAAACAGCTATCTTTAGTTCGTTACTTTTTATTTGTTTCTATAATTTTTACGTTATTCCATCCTATTTCTGTTCTGTATTCGTCCGATGGTAATTCATCTGTGATTAATACATCGATATCGTTATAATCACAGACTTTACAAAATGAACGACGTTCTATTTTTGTTGAGTCGCATAATAAAATTGATTTATCAGCAACACTAATCATCATCTGTTTTAATCGCGCCTGATTTTCGTTGCTTTCTCGAATGCCAGTATTTAATCCAATGCCATGGCATGAAAAAAACAATTTATTGATATGGAACTCTTTCACGACGCTTTCAGTGAGTGGTCCACTGAATGATTCATATTTTTCTGAATATTCACCACCCAACCCAATCACGCGAATATTTGATTTGGATGCAAGTGCGTGAATGGTATTCAGTGATGTTGTTAATACGGTAATTTCAATATCCGGAAGTTGTCTGGCTAAGAACCAACTACTGGTACTGCTATCTAATAAAACAATATCGCCTTCTTCAATAAAGGCGAGTGCTTTTTTCGCCATTTTAATTTTCGTATCGGTATTCTGATTTGCCCGAATACGAAATGCTTCACCGCTTTCTTCATATTCCAGATCGACTGGCATCGTAATACTTTTTACTTGCTCAGTGACCGGAATGGCGCCGCCATGGGTACGTTGTAAATATCCTTTTTTCTCCAAAACCGCTAAATCACGGCGGATGGTTTCTTTAGAGCTGTTTAACATGACAGCGAGATCATTCACCAATAACATGCCGCTGGTTTTCAGCAGTTCATTTATTTTTTGGTGTCGTTCTGTCTGTAACATGATACTTCCTTATCTCTAGTTGTACTCATTGTAGGTGATGTCTGACCAGTATTCTGAGCGATGACTTACGGATCGATCGGTATGCATTCAACACCCAGAAAGATGAGATATTGCGCACGTTCTGAGACGCCTGTTTCGCAAATCTTGCCCGTTTCCCCGTGTTTCATATGAAATTTTGGTTTTGTTTTAACGACTGTACTTTAAAACGGTCATAAGTGGTCATGACCGAATGTGACCGATTTCATTATTCAATTAAAAAAATCAGTCAAAAGAGACATTTGACGCCTGTTTGTTTTTGTTTCTGGGGAAGTATTTCGGAAATGCGGTAATAAAAGGGGTATAAAGCAAAAAAAGAGGCGCGTTTTTGTCACGCGCCATGATTGAAACGGTCAATATTTCTGTTCAAACGGTCAAATTCAGTCAGCCAGATAAGCAGCGAGTTGTGCTTCTCTTGGTAAAGCGGTCATTGCGCCTTTTGCTGTGGTTGCCAATGCGCCACATGCGTTTGCTTGCTGGATAATGGCTGAAATATCTTCCTGCGTTTTCCAGTCTGGGTTCGCGGCCAGACCTGCCAGCATGCCACCGACAAATGCATCGCCAGCACCCGTGGTATCAACAGGGGTGACGGGCTTTCCGGTGATTAACACTTCCTTTTCGTTACGAATGACTAATGCACCTTTTTTGCCTTGTGTAATGACGATCATCGGTAAGTTGTATGACTGCTTCAGCCACTGAATTGCGCTGTCGAGGTCTGTTTGCTGTGACAGGAAAATGATTTCATCATCCGAAAACTTCACAACATCAGCGAGTGAGACTGCTTTTAATACCGTTTCACGGAGCTCTTCGGGTTTCTGCCAGACTTCTTCGCGTAAATTCGGGTCGAATGAGACAAACCCACCCGTTGTTTTCATGCTTTCCATGGCAGTAAATGTAGAAGAACGTGAGGGTTCGTTGGCCAGAGCAATCGAGCAGACATGCAACCAGTCGCCCGAAGCAAAGGCTGGAATGTCTGAAGGTTGCAGGAACTGGTCTGCACTTGGCTTCACCATAAAAGTGAAACTGCGTTCACCGTGGTCATCCAGATCGACGATCACCGTTGAGGTCCGATGTTCGTCATCCAACTGCATGTAGGTAACATCGACGCCTTCATCGGTCAGTACCTGTCGCATAAACCGTCCTAGCGGATCATGACCGACACGTCCAAAGAAAGCGCTATCTGCGCCCAGACGGGAAACAGCGACTGCGACATTGGCCGGTGCGCCACCCGGACATTTCAGATAATGCGCTTCGCCATCCGGAATTAAATCGACTACGGCATCACCTGTAACCCATATACGCGACATAAACTGCTCCTGAGAAAACGAGATTCAATATCAAATTAGCGAGGCTGTTACATTCAGCCGGCAGATAATGGCCAGAATAAACAGGGAAAGGTGTTCTGAGATAGTGATCTTGGTGAGATTATTCAAAAAAATCACTGAAACAAGCAATATTTGTTACATTTATCTGTAAGCGTATATGGCTAGTTATCATAAGGATCTAGTGGTATTTACTCGCGTTTGTAACAAGTTATGTAAGTTACAACGAGTTTTTCATAAAAACTGAACGGATAAACCTGTTTCCTGACCATGTATCTCTTATAGTCCACCTAATTCGATACGCATGGTTCAGAGCAGGTTTGAATATGTTAGATGAAAAATATTATCGTCCGGCGGTGCATTTTACCCCGCCTTATGGCTGGCTGAATGATCCGAATGGCCTAGTCTATCATCAGGGTGAATACCATCTCTTCTACCAATATCACCCTTTTAGCAGTAAATGGGGACCAATGCATTGGGGTCATGCCATCAGTACCGATCTCTTACATTGGAACCATCATCCCATCGCTTTGGTGCCCGATGAATTAGGTACCTGTTTTTCCGGAACGGCAGTCAGTGATCCAAACAATACATCCGGATTATTCGACGGCGCCTCCAATGGTTTATTGGCCTTTTATACGATCGCAGCGAGTGAACGTCAGTTAGGACACCCCTATACCCAAAGTCAGGGACTGGCCTACAGCAGCGATGCAGGCAGAACCTGGAAGAAATATGCGAATAACCCGGTAGTACCAAATACATCTAAAGTTGATTTCCGGGATCCAAAAGTCTTCTGGTATGAGCAGGGACAGTATTGGGTCATGTTGGTGACGGAAGGACAGTCCGTCGCGATTTACCGTTCACACAATGCAATGGATTGGCAATATTGTTCCTCTTTCGGTGCGGAACATGGGGCACATGATGAACGTGCTTGGGAATGTCCGGATCTGTTTGAAATGAAGGTCGAAAACAGTGAGGAAAGTCGATGGATTTTGATTGTGGGCGTGCAACGCAAAGCTTATGCGCCGGGTTCAGGCAGTCAGTATTTTATCGGTCATTTCGATGGGGAACGGTTTATCAATGAGAACACGCCTGAAACGGTGCTTTGGTTAGACTATGGCCGTGACTTTTATGCGACACAAACCTGGTCGGATATCCCGGAAAAAGACGGGCGACGACTCGCTATCAGTTGGATGAGCAACTGGCTTTATGCCAATCACACGCCGACAGAAAGCTGGCGTTCCGCGATGTCGATCCCGCATGAGCTCTATTTACGTCAAAGCGGGCAGGGGCTGCGATTACACCATGCGTTTATTCGGGAACTGAAATCATTGGAAACGCAGATAGAAGGGCTACCAGCGGGTTCTTATGCCGCAAATAGTCTGCTTTGTCAGCTCTACCCTCGGTCTCCTGAAATACTGTCGATGAAGCTCAAACCAGAAATCAATACGAGTGTACTGATCGAACCCGTCGACGGCACAACGCTGTATCTGGAAACCGATGAACAGGAGATGATGCTTCGATGTGTGCGTCAGGCGCGGTCCTGGAATTTGGAATTTGATCAGCATTATCCGCATGATTATAAGATTTCTCTCGGTGACATCAGAGAGATTGATTTGCAGATCCTGATCGATCAAGGGTCGATCGAGGTATTATTGGATCAAGGGCTGTATTCAGTGACGAATCTGGCATTTCCAGAATCAGAAACAACAGATGTTACTGTCAAAGTCATGCAAGGGGTTGTGTCACTCACGCGGGGTGAATGGCAAAAATTACATGCAGTTTAATCGAACTAGTCTAAACAGGGAGCCGCGCTCCCTGTCTATCGACAACTATTCGGGCAGTTGCTCCAGCGCGATCAGGACTTGAGTACCATACACGACTGCGGGACCACCACCCATCATGATGGCGACATTCACGGTTTCGATTAATTCTGGTTTTGTTGCGCCTGCTTCGAGTGCTGCTGCGGTATGAAAGGCGATACAGCCTCCGCATCGCACGACGATCGCAATACTCAATGCCATCAGTTCTTTCTGTTTGGCCGACAATGCCCCATCAGCCAGTGCGGCCTGATGTAATCCCATAAACGCTTCAAGTGTGGCAGGACTTTCCTGCGCAAACATTTCCATCCGTTGATTGAGATCCTGCAGTATTTCATTGAAATTCTGTGTCATGATTCAACCTCGTCATCTTTAGATGTTTTGCATATACATCTAAAGTATGGCTTGTGGATCCGCCACAGGCGGAAAATTCCGTGATAAATGAGCTACTGACCTCACAGATACGTAATCATCCCAGAATAAAAAGAAGGAGCAGTTATGGCGTATCGTTGGCTTTTACTCTGGAGTAGTTTTTTTGGTGCTACGGGTGTTGGTTTAGGGGCTTTTGCCGCCCATGGATTGAAGAAAGTTTTCTCGGCAGAGGCGCTAGGCGTGTGGGAAACCGCAGTGCGTTATCAGTTCTACCATAGTTTGGTGTTATTGATCCTGTTTGTGCTGTTACAAGTAAAACCCCTGCAAGGTATCACGTTGGCTGCAAAGTTGATGATTGCCGGGATTCTTTGTTTCAGTGGTAGCCTCTATCTGATGATGCTAACGGGGAGCAAAATCCTTGGGCCCGTCACCCCGCTGGGGGGCGCACTTCTGATTGCTGGTTGGCTTTGTCTTTTCTATGCAGGCATCAAAAACCGTAACCTGACGCCAAGATGAATCTCGCCCTGCTGACTATACTTAAATTACCTGTCAGTAGGGGAGAGATAGTGATGAAAGCGACTGAACTACGGAACTACAACCGAGCGTTGCAGGCTGTATCAGACTATTTTGACGGGGACATGGAAGCCGCGGAATTATGGATGCAGCGCCCAACAGGTTCTCTCGGAGGACATAAACCCATTGAAATGCTGTCGACGGAACAAGAATTTCATGCGGTCCTGTCCGCGATCAACCGGTTAGAAGATGGGCGGATGTGACTGACATCCGTCATCCTTTGCTATGCTTTGCTCTTAAGTGTCTTCACTGGAAGTCGTGTAAACGACTCAGTGTCAGCAAACCAGTGAGTGACCCGAGCAGGGCATAGCCCATATCAGACTGGGTATTTTAAATTTTCAACCAGAAAATCAACCAGTAAACGCACTTTGGGTGATAAATGCCGGTTATGAGGATACAGCACCCAAACGCCATCATCCGGGAGCCGATATTGCTCCAGCAAACTCACCAGTGAGCCATTCTTCAACGATTCCCGCACGTAATAATCGGGTAACTGAACGATTCCTAATCCTTTCAGTGCGGCGTCGCGTAATGCCAGTCCGGAATTACAGCTCCAGCCAGAGCCGACTTTCCAGTTGCGTAGTTTTCCATTCTCGGTGAAACGCCAATGATCGAGGCTGCCACCCAGACAGCGGTGGTTGGAAAGATCTGCGAGTGTTTGAGGCGTCCCTCGGTCAGCCAGATAGGTTGGAGAGGCACAAAGATACTGGGTCCGTCGTCCGAGTTTGCGGCACATCAAGGTGGAAGAATCGAGCGTTCCGAGTCGGATCGCCAGATCATAACCATCCTGGACCAGATCGACCGTGTCGTTGGTGAGTTTGAGCTCCAGATCCAGTTGCGGATATTGCATCAGAAAGTCATTCACCAGCGGGGCAATAAAGTATTCGCCGTAATAAACGGGCGCGGTGATCCGCAGTTTACCGGTGGGTTTCCCTTCCATCTCCATCACCGCACGATCGGCTTCCTGTAATTCATCGAGGACTTTGCGCGCATGCTGGTAATAGACTTCACCAACTTCCGTTAAGCGCAGTTTTCGGGTCGTCCGGTGGATCAACTTCGAGCCCAAGCGATCTTCCAACTGATTCACTTGACGGCTCACGTGTGCGACCGAGACATTCAGCCGTTTGGCTGCAGCGGTAAAGCTTTCAGTTTCAACAACATTGATGAATTCGTTGAGGCCATCCCAGATATTCATTATTACCGTACTGTAAAAATCATTTGCAGAATGCTTCGATTATCCCTCTATCAGGAATGATTACAATCAATTCACAAGGCTAAATTCGGTAGTCTGGTTGTCCTGTTTCTCTAAACCGACTGTACGCGGCATGGATGCAGCGTTTCGAGCGTACAGGGATGTATTCACAGTGGGTCGGTGTGAGGAACAGGATGACCGGGCTTTCACACCATTATTCCTGAGGAAAGCACATGAACATGATCAAAACCCGCGCAGCAGTCGCATGGGAAGCCGGTAAACCACTGACCATTGAAGAAGTGGATCTGATGCCGCCACAAAAAGGCGAAGTACTAGTGCGTATCGTTGCGACCGGGGTTTGTCATACTGATGCTTACACCTTATCGGGCTCGGATCCGGAAGGTGTTTTTCCTGCCATCCTGGGCCATGAAGGCGCTGGTATCGTTGAGGCTGTGGGCGAAGGCGTGACGACACTGGCTGTTGGCGATCATGTGATTCCGCTTTACACCGCAGAATGTGGCGAATGCAAATTCTGTAAATCCGGTAAAACCAACCTCTGTCAGGCCGTTCGTGCGACCCAAGGTAAAGGTCTGATGCCAGATGGGACAACCCGTTTCTTTAAAGACGGCAAGCCAATCTTCCATTACATGGGAACCTCGACGTTCTCCGAATATACCGTCGTGCCTGAAATTTCACTGGCAAAAATCAGCAAAGAAGCGCCGCTGGAAAAAGTCTGTCTGTTAGGCTGTGGTGTGACGAC
>QKFI01000326.1 GCA_003251455.1 Tolumonas sp. | reverse complement strand
CCGGGTACTGGCGTTTACTATTATACCAACTCTGCTGATCGGAACCTTAATGGCGGGCTATTTTATTTTTCACCGCCACCAGCAGATTGAAAATTTCATGATTGAACAAGGGACCAGTGTCATTGAACCGCTGGCAATTGCCAGTGAATATGGTCTGACCCGTTCCAGTCGTGAAGATTTGCGACGTCTGATTGGCACCAGTCACCGTCATAACTCGCCCCTCATCAAATCCATTGCCATTTTCACGAAAGACAACAATCTTTTCGTCACCTCAAATTTTCATCGCGATCTGATGCAAATGCGCATTCCGGATGGAAAAGCCGTCCCAGAGCTGACCAGTGTCGAACACTATGATGATTATATTATATTGCGTACACCGATTCTGGCTGAGAGCAGTTTGACGGAGTCATCTCTGCAAACCAGAGCAACGCCTGAGATCATCGGCTATATCGCGTTACAACTAAATACCGACCGTTCTGTTATTGCTCAGTATCGTGACACCGCAACTGCACTTTTCATTGTGCTGCTTGGCGTGATCTTAAGTATCGTATTGGGTCTGAATCTGGTTCATGTTGTGATTGAACCAATCAACAGGATGGTACGTGCAGTTTACCACATCCGAGAAGGTCGTCTGGATACTCGAGTGCGTGGCAAGATGGATGGCGAACTGGATATGTTGAAGAATGGTATTAATGCAATGGCAAAAGCCATTAGTGAATACCATAACGAAATGCAGCAAAGTATTGATCAGGCAACATCCGATCTTCGAGAGACACTGGAACAGATTGAGATCCAGAACGTTGAACTCGATATGGCGAAAAAACGGGCACAGGAAGCAGCCCGAATTAAATCTGAGTTCCTCGCAAATATGTCGCATGAATTGCGAACCCCACTCAATGGTGTGATCGGTTTTACCCGTCAGTTATTTAAAACACAACTAAGTCTTCACCAGCGCGACTATCTGAGCACCATTGAACATTCAGCAAAAAATCTGCTCAGCATCATCAATGACATTCTCGATTTCTCAAAACTCGAAGCCGGAAAACTGGTACTGGAAAATATTCCATTTAACATTCGGGAAATGATTAATGATACGGTGACATTACTGGCGCCCTCGGCTCACGATAAGAACCTTGAACTTTCATTACTCGTGACGCAACCGATCCCTGATCTGGTATCTGGCGATCCGCTCCGATTACAGCAGATCATTACCAATATCATGGGGAACGCGATTAAATTTACCGAAAAAGGTCGCGTCAATATCCAGATATCAACGCGTGCGGCTCAAAATCCGGAACAGATCATGTTGTCCATCCGTATTCGTGACACTGGAATTGGTATGGATGACGCACAACTCAAACGTCTGTTCCAGCCATTTATTCAAGGTGATAGCTCAATCTCCCGTCGCTACGGTGGTACAGGATTAGGTCTGGTCATTACGCAAAAATTAATTGAACAGATGGATGGGAATATGGATGTGCATTCGGAACCAAATCTTGGTTCTGAATTTACCATTAACATTCCTTTGGCTCTTGTCTCCAACGAACGCACCATTCCTTCAGAACAAAAAACACTGGAAGATAAATCCGTATTACTGATTGACTCGGATCCATGGTCTCACGAGTCATGCGTAAACTTGTTATCTGAATGGAATATTCATGTTCTAAATTCTGAAGATGTTAGTCCGGGTGATGAAATTTATGCCTTGGTCGTTGGCTTTGAACCTGGCTCAACGCAATCCAGAATTTGTGACACGGTCAATGCGCTCATGCAGCGGTATCGGCCGGAAAAACTCGTGGCGATGATAAACTCCAGCGATCCGACGTTACACGAACACTTGATGCAACATGAAAAAATTTATTCGCTGAGTAAACCGCTTATCCATAGCAAACTATTACAAGCCTTAGTCCAGCCACTGCCTCCAGCGCAGACACTCACACTAGCTGTCGAAGAGACAAAAGAAAAACTGCCGCTGAAAGTACTGGCCGTTGATGATAACCCTGCGAATTTGAAACTCATTGTAGCCCTCCTCTCTGATCTAGTGGACGATATCGCCTATTGTCAGGATGGACATCAAGCAGTCGCTTTGGCAGAAGAACAGACTTTCGATCTGATTTTCATGGACGTTCAGATGCCAGTCATGGATGGAATTCAGGCTTGTCAGTTGATTCATGAAAATCAGACAAATCAACACACGCCAATCATTGCTGTCACGGCACATGCATCACCAGGTGAACGTGAACGACTCATGGCAACAGGTATGAATGAATATCTATCAAAGCCAATTGATGAAATACAACTGAAACGATTGCTGACACAATTTGGTACGAAAGTTCCTGCGTCAGTGAGCACTTCGCATTACATTGATTGGCAAATGTCACTTAGTAAGGTGAAAAACAACGCCGAACTAGCAAAAGAAATGCTGAGCATGTTGATCCAACATTTCGATGAAGTAGAACCAGTGATAAACACAGCCATCGCTGGTGAAGAATGCCCATCGTTATTGGATACCATTCATAAATTGCGAGGCGGTGTCGCCTATTGTGGAATTCCTCTTTTACTGGATCGATGTGCAGAACTAGAACAAGGGTTACGTTCCGGACTGACTTGTTCAGCATTTGAGCCGGAATTACTGGAGTTGTTAGATATTATTCAGGCCGTGAAAACGGAAGCAAAACCGCTATTAAAAAAGGCAGACTAAATCGTCTGCCTTTTTCGAACATTTAGACTGAGTTCGTATACTTACACGCCATCCCGCTGATTAATCGCTGGTTTTGCATACGTCGCGTTGACAATATTCCGCCATTTCTCATCAATGCTCGCCATTCTTTGTTCGAAGAATCTGCGCTGTTCTGCTGTGATGTCTTTATCTTCCATCTTGGCAGCAAGCTGATTCGAAGCAAATAAACGGTATTGCTGATGAATTGCCTTATCAATGACAACCGCTAATTCTTCCGGTGTTTCAAAACCATTTGTGAGCGGCTGACCAACACTGACATGAACCCGACCTTTGTAACCAACAATGCCGGAAACGATACTTTCAATGTCCTCAAACTCACCTTTCTGATAAGAGCCATTCACGGATGTTTCGTAGAGCTCTTTCCCTTTGGCGTCATCACCTGGGTCATACTCATAAGAAATAGCAACCGGAACAATATTCAGCTGTTGCATATAGTCTACGAAACTGATTTTTTTCTGTTTCCCAGCCATATAGAACATTTTCAGAATTGCAGGGTCAGTTCGGTCATCACCATCTTTTGCGCGGCCTTCTTTCTGGGCAATCCAGATCGAATGACCTTCACCGAGTGAGTCTGCAATGTACGATGATAATTCACTAAAGGTCTTCGCCATTTCACGTGGACCTTTCGCTGAACGTTTGACGATAAAACTTTTGTTCAATCGCATCAGTTCGGTCGCGCAAGGTTTACGTAATAAGTTATCACCAATGGCAATTCGTACTGTGTCTAACCCACACTGATACAAGCCCCAGTTCACAAACGCTGGGTCCATCGCGATATCACGATGATTCGAAATAAACAAATAGCCTTTTCCTGACTCGATATTCTCAAGCCCGGAATAAGTGACACCATCCGTCGTCGTCGCGATCATATGCTCCATAAAGTGAGCGACCTGCTGCTGCACATCGTCCACAGTACGAACACCTTGAACTTTCTTTCTGAATGCCCGACGAATTAGAGGTTTTAACAGCCAACCCAAATAGTTGACTGCACGAGGAAAACGAAACCGTGCGATTGCACTGATCAATTCATCATCATTAATCAAGCGATCAATTGCAGCCGGTACTTCACTATCATTATATGGACGGATCTCTTTGTAACGATCCTGCTCATCCAGCATACTTTTCATGCCAATTTCTTTCTATACAACTAATAAAAAACCGGCGCAATTTTACACGTATTTCTCATAAACACTATTGATTGTCGGGAATTTACGAACAGATTTACGATAAAGACCAATCTGCCGCATATTTTACGTGGAGTTCAGTTGAATCAAAAACAGGAACTGCAGCATCCGATTGATCAACCAACATTGCGATTTCTGTACAGCCCAACAGCACACAATCAGCACCTTTTTCGACTAAGCCAGCAATGATTTCTCGGTATTGGTTTCTGGAACTTTCTGACTCGATCCCCTGACAGAGCTCAAACCACCTCTAATCCATATTGTTCACGCAGATGATCTGCGTAAAAGCCCTGCTCCATCGTGAATCTCGTTCCTAGCAAGCCAACTTTTTTATGTTTCCCTTTTACAATAGCCTGACCAGCCGCATCAACGATATGTAATACAGGGACAGTGAGTGATGGTTGCATATCCGGAATGGATTTATGCATGGTGTTGGTACAAATAACGATAGCTTCAGCACCCGCATTCTGTAATGCGACAGCAGCTTCTGTCATCAGTTTTCCAGCTTCATCCCACTGATTATTTTTCTGATAATCAGCAACTTGCTGAAAATTCATATTCCACAAAATGATCTTCGCAGAATGAAGTCCACCTAATTTCTGAGCAACCATTTCGTTCATGATTCGATAATAAGGCATTGTTGATTGCCAACTCATGCCACCGATTAAGCCAATTGTTTTCATTTTCTATTTCCTTTGAATTATTCAAACCAAATCAGAGCAACACACGCTGCAGTCAAGACACCCATAGAACGATTCCAAATCATCCATGCGGTTGCGGTCTTCAACCATGATCCTAATTTGACGCCAAATAGGGTCCAGACAGAGCTGGTTTTCAAACAAACTAAAAAGAACACCAACAACACATAAAAAACAGATAACCAATATTGCTCACCGACCAACGTGAAACTGCCAATCGCTGAAATACTCATCAACCAGGCTTTCGGGTTCATAAACTGAAATAATGCGGCTTGATGAAACAGCCATGGTTTTTGTGATGCGCCGGATGATTTCATTTCTGGAACACCTGCATTCGCAATCATCCACGCCAGATAAAGCAAATAGGCTGAACCACCAATTTTGAGCGCCCATTGCAACATCGGCCATTGTTGGAATAAAGCGCCTGCACCGCAGGCCATGATCAATAACATCAACACTAAACCACCACTGATACCGAATATGTGTTGCGTCGTTTTCCAAAAACCAAAACGTGCACCAGCGCCTGTGAGTAATAAATTGTTTGGCCCTGGGGTAAAACAAGATATCCATGCAAATGCAATCAATGGAAACAACAAACCTGACTCCATACACCACCTCAATTGTATCGATACAATTAACCTAAAAAGGATTAATTCCATTTTATTGTCTGGTGATATCACGTTATATTTAGGCAAATAGTTCGATCAAGAGATTTATTGTCACCATGACAATCTGGCATCCAACCTTATCTGGCAACGGCCCTATCTACCGACAACTGGCAGAAGCCATTGCGAACGCCATAGAAACGGGCGAATTACAACCGGGTCAACGGTTACCAACCCATCGCGCCTTAGCTGATCAATTATCTGTAACAGTCGGAACCGTAACCCGTGCGTATAACGAAGCGGAACATCAAGGATGGTTAACAGCACGGATTGGTGCTGGAACATATGTAAAGGAACATGGACTTGAACCCGGGATCGACTGGCAGATCCGACAACCGAATCCAGATCGAATCGAACTTTGGCAAAACTTACCGATCCTGCAGGACAAGCACGACGCATTCCGGACTGCAATCGATGCACTGCTGGCCACACCGGGTCGGATTAATACATTAATGGAATACAGCTCGGTCAATGGTGAACAGAGTCAGCGGGAAATTGTCTGTCAGTGGTTGACCCGATATGGTTTTGATATTCAGCAAGACCAGCTGTTCTTCAGCTTCGGCTCGCAAAATGGTTTATTACTCAGTCTGATGGCATGTGGTGCTGTTGGTGAAACCATCTTATGTGAAGGTTTAACCTATCCCGGACTGATGACGCTTTGTCACTCGTTGCGGATACAGTTAAAAGGACTTGCCATTGATGAAGAGGGGCTACTCCCTGAGGCTTTGGAAAAAGCCTGTCAAAGTGGAAATTATCGAACCTTATATCCGACCATCCACAATCCAACAACTGCGATCATGAGTTTGGCTCGCCGCCAGCAGATCTTGGCTATTTGTGAGAAGTATAAAATCATCATCATCGAAGATGACGTGCACGGTACCTTACCGGAACATCGTCCACCGGCATTAGTCACACTCTCACCGCAACTGGTAATTCATCTTGGTAGCTTTGCGAAAAACTCCAGTGCAGGGTTACGGGTCGGCTATATGATTGTCCCCAAACAGCTGCAGCAAGCGATGTCGATAGCAGTCAGAGGGAGTAGCTGGATGATCACACCGGTCATGATCGAATTAACCTGCCAATGGCTCTCAACTGGGCAAGCCGACAAAATGTTGCTCAATCAACGCAAGATCCTCAAAGAACGTGGAGAATTGCTGCGTCATCATTTCAGAGAATTTAATATTCGTTATAGTGATGGAGGCATGCATGCCTGGCTCGTCTTACCGGAACAATGGCGAGCGCAGTCTTTTGTACAGCAAGCAGATGCTGCAGGGATCGGATTAGCTGGCGGAGACCTTTTCGCAGCCGGACATTACCCATCTCCTCATGCAGTTCGTCTGTCCATCAGTCATCCTGTATGTAATACATCTCTTGATGAAGCATTGGTCAAACTAAAACAAATATTGAAATCTGATCCGTCCCCACATTTGTTTATTTAAAGGAAAACGAAATGATTATTCCTTGGGAACAATTACCAGAAGAAACTTTACAGAATCTAATTGAGTCTTTTGTTTTAAGAGAAGGAACAGACTACGGCGAAGAAACATTCTCTCTTGAAGAAAAAGTCGAACATGTAAAACAGCAGTTGATCCGGGGTGAAGCTGTCATTTTATATAGCGAATTGCACGAAAGCGTCACAATTGCTCCTAAAAATAATTTAAAAAACAATAGCGAAATCACAGAATCTTGAATCACATCAACTCGTGAGAATAAGGTGCCAGTTATACCTCAACGTTTACTTGTCAGAAGTTTTTATGCGCCTTATGCTAAGTCGTTATTGAAAATTTTCGTTTTCTTATTGCAGACCCATCTCAGTATGCGTATGTTTCAATTGAATTCGTTCTTTTCGAACAACACAAATCCGAAAGGAATATACAGCTGAAATAATAATAGTCAGAATTACAAATTATTGAACATGCATCATTTCCGGTCTTGATGCCCTAAGTTCATAAGAGGACAGATATGGTAATTGGCAAACCGCAAAACGATCCAACACAGGAATGGTTTCTTTCACATTGTCACATCCATAAATACCCGGCAAAAAGCACGTTAATTCATGCTGGTGAAAAAGCCGAAACCCTGTATTACATCATCAAGGGTTCTGTCGCGGTACTTATCAAGGATGAAGAAGGCAAAGAAATGATCCTGTCATATTTGAATCAGGGTGATTTCATTGGTGAATTAGGTCTGTTCGACGAGAGCGAGAATCCAACTCGTTCTGCGTGGATCAGAGCAAAAACTTCATGTGAAGTAGCTGAAATTTCTTACAAAAAATTCCGTCAGTTAATTCAGGTAAACCCAGAAATTCTGATGCGTTTATCAGCTCAGATGGCTCGTCGTCTACAAACAACAAGTCAGAAAGTGGGTAACCTCGCATTCCTCGATGTGACTGGTCGAATCGCGCAAACATTATTGAATCTGGCAAAACAACCTGATGCAATGACACATCCTGATGGTATGCAGATCAAAATTACTCGTCAGGAAATTGGTCAGATCGTGGGTTGTTCCCGTGAAACCGTTGGCCGTATTCTGAAAATGCTGGAAGATCAGGAACTGATCACCGCACACGGTAAAACGATCGTCGTATTTGGCACTCGATAATTTTGTCGAAATAAAAAAGGCTGCATTCGCAGCCTTTTTT
>QKFI01000219.1 GCA_003251455.1 Tolumonas sp. | reverse complement strand
GCACCTTGCAAGCAACCTGCTGCATAGCCGCCAATTGCTTCAGCATCGCCATTGCTCGGAAGGTGCTGAATTGACCAAGGGTTACTTAACGCTGCTATTAACATCCATTGAAGCATAAATTTTTAACAACCTTACGGTTTAATACAGGTATGCCACATCATATTACCAGCCAGAGTAGGGGTCTGGTCAAATTCTGACAGTACTATCCATAAAGGTAGTAATGAAATTTCCATGTCAAGCGCCCGATCTAAAGGAAATAACCCAGCATCTTTAGCTTCTTTATCAGACATGTTCCCGGTTTGATGAGCAAGCATTGCTTCAGAAACCCGGTGGTTTGCTCTGATCCAGATATTGTCATCAGAAGGCTCACCTAACCCGCAGGCTTGATCATCAAACATCAAAGGTTCCATCCACCATTGCCGGTCAGGTCTGAATCCACCGCGAAGCTGACAAGTGTTTTTGCTGCCGATGATCGTGATATCGAAATGCAGTCCTTGTTTAGGCAGTGGGCTCAGTAAAAGATCAACTAACGCGTTCTGACAACGCATACGGGCAGAAATATTGCAGCCATTTCCCTGAAAGGCATCAATAAAAGTCATTTCACCGAAGATATGCGTCAGAAGAGAATAAGGGTGGATCATATCCTCCATAAACCATTCACACGGGGTTTTGGGGTAGGGTAGATTCACTCCGGTGATCGCAGTGATGCGAAGAATGTCTCCTAGTTCACCACTTTGATAAATATGTTGTAGCTGGCGTGCCGTATTTGTGAAAGGAAACGGATAGCTGATATAAGCACGCGGTGCATTCAAATGTTGGAACTGTTCAAAATTATGGGGCGTCAGGCCCAATGGTTTCTCACACAGAACAATGCGATCTTTTAATGCATTCAGATATTCATAATGAGTATGTGTTGGTGTGGCGATGGCCACGACTTCGCAGTCGGATAGCACATCAACAGATGTTCCCCAAAGTGGGATGTTTTCTTCTTCAGCGATATGTTTAACGAGTTCGGGTGCAGCCGCCATCACAGCGATTACATCGCAGCCAGCCTTTCTGAATCCATCGATATGTACACGCCCCCAATTTGTTCCGATAACACCTGCTTTCATAATGATTTCCTATGTGTTTTCGCTGCTTATTATTTTGGGAGCGATGGGCTGAAATCACCAGTTTTTTAAAGTAAATACGTAAAAATATTCATTTGAGTGCCTATAATTAGTTATCCAATCGTATCTGTTTTGTAACTAAAGGATTAGCAATATGTTTAAGGAATTTAAAGAATTTGCCATGCGTGGCAATGTTGTTGATATGGCTGTCGGGATTGTTATTGGTGCAGCATTTGGCGCCATTGTAAAAAGTCTGGTTGATAATGTTTTAATGCCACCGATTGGTCTCATTCTTGGTGGTGTCGATTTTTCAGATTTCTTTCTTGTTTTGAAGGAAGGAGCAAAAGTTGCCGCACCTTATCAAACGCTGGCTGATGCAAAGGCTGCAGGTGCAGTCACATTAAATTTTGGCTTATTTGTTAATTCAGTGATTAGCTTTGCAATCGTTGCGTTTGCACTGTTTATGGTGGTGAAGGCGATGAATAAGCTCCGTAATATGGAGAAGAAAGAGGAGCAGCCTAAACCTGTAACAACGAAAAGCTGCCCGCATTGTTGCAGTGAAATTCCTCTGGCTGCAACACGTTGTCCTCACTGTACTTCAGAGTTGACTTAGTTTTTGAGTTTATTCAGAAGACAAATAATGTCGTTTAAGGTCCGGTAACGTTGTAATTCCGCTGGACCGTAACGCGTTGCTAATGTTGCGGGTTTATTTCGTTGTTTCAGATAGCGACTAAGCTGAAGACGATTAAATCCGCCAACTTTAAAAATCATTGGTAATAACGATTGCACATTTTCATCAGTCAGTTTGAGTGCATCGTTATATTCAGGTTCATCTGGTAGTTTAATTTTCACGGAAACATTTTTTACTTTTTGTGTTTCAGTGAGGTAATCCAGCCATTGTTCCACGTACATAGGCTTCGTGCCTGACAACAGGTTAAAGAATCCCCCGCTGTCGCTGCGGCAACCAGTGAGCAGAATGCAAGCAAATTGATCATCATTACATGAGAACTGAACATCACCCTGAATAGACCAGTCGACAGAAAGCAGGGTGATTTCGGCTTGTTCACCATGAAAGCCTTCACAATGGAAACTGAACAAAACATGACTCCTATCGGAAAATCAGTCCTTAATTGTAACATTTTCCATTGAGAGTGCAGAATAGGTTGTTAACTACTTGTTGTGATTCTGCTTAAAGCATCAGCAATTTCCTGACTATTATTCGGTCTGACGACTCTGCATATTTCCAGACCGTCTTTCAAAAAAATAAGCGTTGGCCATAGTTTGACCTTGAAGGCTCGTCCAAGTCTTTTCCCTTTTCCATCAGCAACTTTAATGTGAGGAATTCCGGCTCGACTGCTGGTGGCTTTTTCGATAAAAGGTTGGGCTGACTGACAATAGCCACACCAATCGTTTCCAAATTCCAGAATCATTGGACCGGTACTTTGTTCAACTTCAGAAAGTTCAGGTGCTTCTTCTTTATAAGGATTTGTTGACATAAGTTAACCTTAAAACATGCGTCTACAGACAAAAACAACATCATTCCTGATCTAAGCTTATATGAGATTCCTATTTAGGATCAGTGAATTGAAAACACATCACACAAAAATAACAGCAGGTCATTGCCGACGTTTGGGGGCATACCCTGAGGGGCATGGTGTGAATTTCGCAATATGGGGGCGGCTGGCCCGTGAAATGGAGTTACTCCTTTTTCACTCAGAAACAGATTCGGATCCTGAAATCATCACATTATCTGGTACGGAGTATCGCTCTGGTTATTACTGGCATGTACATGTAGGTGGTGTCTTTGCAGGGCAGTTGTATGCCTGGCGAGTTAAATCGGTCATGAGTACCTCGCCGGGAGATCGCTTTGATCCCCAGAAAGTCATTCTGGATCCCTATGGTTTCAGAATTATTTTTCCTGAAAACTATGACCGGAAGGCAGCAGCGCGAAAGGGTACTAATTTACATTGCTGTGCAAAAAATGCTGTAGTCGAGCTGACAACTTACAATTGGGAAGAGGATGTTCATCCTCGTCATGCCTTATCCCGTTCTGTGATTTATGAAATGCATGTGGGCGGTTTTACGCGCGATGCTACATCCGGTTTGCCGGAAAAAATTAAAGGAACGTATCGTGGCATCATCGCCAAAATCCCTTATTTACAGGAACTAGGGATCACTGCCGTTGAACTATTACCTGTGTTTCAATTTGATCCGCAGGATGCACAACCGGATAAGAGTAATTATTGGGGATACAGTCCTTTAGGCTTTTTTACACCACATGCTGACTATGCAAGTGACAGATCAGTACAGGGTGTGCTTGATGAATTCCGCGATATGGTTAAAGCCCTGCACAAGGCCAAAATTGAGGTCGTCCTGGACGTTGTCTACAACCATACGACAGAAGGGGGAGACAACGGCCCAACTTTATGTTTTCGTGGTTTAGATAACGATGCTTTTTATACGTTGGACGATCAATTTCGCAGTACCAATTATTCAGGGTGTGGTAATACGCTAGATGCATCACATCCGATGACCAAAAAAATGATCATTGATAGCCTGCATTTTTGGCGGGAAGTGATGCACGTCGATGGATTCCGGTTCGATTTGGCGGCAATTCTTGCAAGGGATGGGAAAGGGCAACCAATGTCTGATCCGCCGACGTTGTTAACGATCGACGGTGATTACGCATTGTCGGATACCAAATTATTTGCCGAAGCATGGGATGCTGGTGGGCTGTATCTGGTCGGCCGGATGGCCGGCGACCGTTGGCGTGAATGGAACGGTCGTTTCAGAGATGATGTCAGACGATTTATTCGGGGGGATGAAGGCGTTGTCTCTGCATTTGCATCCCGTTTAATTGGTAGTCCGGATATCTATTCATCACCTTATATCGACCCCTACAAAAGCCTGAATTTTATTACCTGTCATGATGGTTTTACGTTATGGGATTTGGTTAGTTTCAACCAGAAACATAACTGGGGAAATGGTGAGCGAAATCAGGATGGAATGGATGAAAACTATAGTTGGAATCATGGTGAGGAAGGAGAAACTGATGATGTTGCGATTAATTCGCTCCGGATCCAGCAAGTAAAAAACTTCTTCACGATAAACCTGATGTCAGTTGGTACACCAATGATTCTGATGGGCGACGAGGTGCTGAGAACACAGAAAGGTAACAACAATGTTTATTGTCAGGATAATCCCTTAAGTTGGATGAACTGGAAACCAACGTTACGTCATCAGGAAATGCATCGATTTGTCACGGAAATGATGCGATACCGAACCATGATGACTGAAGACA
>QKFI01000358.1 GCA_003251455.1 Tolumonas sp. | reverse complement strand
GAACCAATATCATGCGGTGATGGCGCTGACGAGTGATTACGCACAAGATCCGGAAATACTAAAACAGTTGCATGTCACCAATAGTAGTGGCGCGCAGATCCCGTTATCAGCGTTTATGTCTTTCTCTGGTGGGACATCACCACTCTCTGTCAACCATCAGGGGCAATCTGCTGCCAGTACCATCGCATTTAATCTGGCAGATGGCATATCACTAGAGCAGGCACAAAATGCAATCAAAGTTGCGATGGTTCAGATTGGCTTACCCGATTCTGTTCAACGCGGTTTTGCAGGAACAGCGCAGCAGTTTACTCAGCTTGCGAATGCAATGCCTTGGCTGATTCTGGCTGCTTTACTGGCGGTCTATATCGTATTGGGGATGCTCTATGAAAGTTTCATCCACCCGCTGACAATTCTCTCAACACTGCCTTCTGCCGGTGTAGGGGCATTACTCTTGTTAATTCTCTCTGGGCAACAGCTCACCGTGATCGCCCTGATCGGTATTTTATTGCTGGTTGGGATCGTAAAAAAGAATGCCATCATGATGATCGATTTCGCATTAATGGCTGAACGGACAATGGGGCTTACGCCTCAAGCCAAGCCGCGATTACAAAGGCTTGTGTGATGCGTTTCAGGCCCATCATGATGACAACGCTGGCCGCATTTTTTGGTGCACTACCATTGGCATTAGGCAGTGGTGGTGACGCAGATCTCCGTAGTCCACTTGGAATTGCGATTACCGGTGGTTTGGCTTTGAGTCAGCTACTGACACTCTTTACGACCCCAGTTGTGTATTTATATCTGGACCGCATGAGCCAACGCGGGCGTTTGTTCTGGCATCGTTTTGCGACCCGATAATGTGCAGGATGTATATGAATCAAAAAATTAGAATCTCAACATTAGTATTGACATTATCAATCGCTTTGGGTGGTTGTGCAGTTGGCCCGGATTATCAACGTCCAAGTGTGGCTGTCACGCCACAGTTCAAAGAAGCGAAAGGATGGACGAAAGCATCGCCCCGGGATGATGTAAGTAAAGGGGATTGGTGGGCTGTTTATCATGACCCAGAGCTGGATCAGTTGATGAAGCAGGTAAAAATATCCAACCAGAATGTTGTGCAATATGAAGCGCAGTATCGTCAAGCGCTAGCGCTCATGGATCAAACTCACGCTGGCTTGTTTCCCAGCATCAGTGGGAATGCTGGTTTGACCCGGAAAGGAACACAGAGTTCTACGGAAAATACTTATTCAGCAGGTGTATCAACCACTAGCTGGGAAGTTGATTTGTGGGGAAAAATCCGTCGAGGTTTGGAGGAATATCAGGCAAGCGCACAGGCCAGTGAAGCTGAATTGGCAAACGTTACCCTGAGCGCTCAATCCTCCTTGGCACAGGATTATTTCCAGACTCGGGTCTTAGATGCACGTATCGCGCTCTATCAGCAAAGCGTTCATGAATATGAGCGTTATCTGACGATTATTCAGAATAAATACAACGTGGGTACGGAATCGAGAGCGACACTGGCTCAGGCTCAGACCCAGTTGGAAAGTGCGAAAGCATCGAAGCTTGATCTGGAATGGCAGCGAGCTCAACTTGAGCATGCGATTGCTGTTTTGATCGGAAAAACACCTGCTGAGTTTTCACTCCCGGTCGCAACAACGCTCGACATGAAGGTACCGGAATTACCTGAAACTTTACCGTCTCAATTGCTGGAGCGTCGGCCTGATATCGCTTATGCCGAAAGAAATGTAGCCGCCGCAAATGCCGCAATTGGTGTTGCGAAGGCTGCCTATTATCCTGATCTGACATTGACCGCCAGTGCTGGTTTTGAAAGTTCAGCACTCAGTAATTTGATTAGTCTTCCTAGTAGAACATGGTCAATCGGGCCATCGCTAAGCGGAACGATTCTGGATTTTGGTGCAACGAAAGCGAAAGTTCATCAGGCAGAAGCAGCCTATGATGCAAATGTCGCGACTTACCGGCAGACGGTATTAAATGCGTTTCAGGAGGTGGAAGATTATCTGGTTGAATTTGCAACCTTACAAAGAGAAATTCAATCGCAGCAACGTGCTGCTGATTCCGCCAAAGAGTCTGCCCGTGTGACCTATAACCAGTATCAGGCGGGCATGATTGACTACCTTGATGTTGCGTCAACTCAGAATACGAGTTTGTCACAACAACAGAATTTATTGTCATTACTAGGAACGCAGCAGGTTTCCTCTGTGAAATTAATGACTGCGCTTGGTGGTGACTGGAAAGGGCTTAAAAAGCCATAGTTTTATTAAATAAAAGCACCATGGGTGGATGGTGCTTTGTCTCAAGCCAGAATTCAATTTATTGTATAGATCTTGTACTCACAACGATTGTGTGTATATTAATTGTTCAGTTAATCTATTTTTATTGCTTTTTTGGCTTCGAGCCACCACTCGATGTGATTGAACCAGACAAATTGTCTGAATGGGCAACGATCAATGCCCTTATCAAAACACAGGGGAGTTCCGAATATGGAAAGTATCGCTTTAGAAAGCAAAAGCAATAACGTCATTGACATTGAACTGCTGAATCAAAAAGTCTATATCGCTGGTCCAATGCGCGGTATACCCGATCGTAATCATCCATTATTTTTTATTGCAGAATCTTATTTAAAAGAAAATGGCGCAAAAGTAATGAATCCTGCGGTGTTGCCGAAAGGATTTGCGCATGAAGCCTATTCAGCAATCGGTGTTCATATGATGTTGGCGTGTGACATGGTGGCATTTCTTCCGCACTGGGAAGAAAGTGCTGGTGCCCGCAGAATTTATGAAAAAGCATTTCAGGCATCGAAATATTTGATGCGGTTAGAAACAGATCAAATCCATGGGAATCAATGGATCAAGGCTCATTTACCATTAATTATCTAATAAAGTTAAATGTGTAAAAATATATATGGATACATAGTTAATTTCATGTTTTCTTAATTAGAGGTGTCTTTAAAACGATAGACATATAATTAATATTTATCATAAATATTTCATGCTGAAATATGTGAATTATGCTTCGTCAGAATAGACAATATGATATAGCCATATCGTATAGGTGATTTATTTTTTTGATGGAGCATGATGATGAATTCTCGTCTTGGGAAGGATGTGCTAGTGCTGCCATCTTACAGAGAGGATATTGAACACACTGAAAAATATTATCGAATGATAAATAAAGGGATATTACCTTTAGACTGAAATTACCTGTTTTCAGCAGAATTACGATTACGTGCTGTTATCGGACACGTTGGAGATATTTGTAATATCATGTGATTTGCTGATGAAAAACGTGCAAGTGGACTTGGGCGTGGCTTGGCTGTGGTTGCAAATCAGAGCACAATTAGCAGTCACAATGCGCTATCAGGGTCTTGCAGCTCAATGTAATAGTTTTCGTGGAAAGTCTCGAATATTTCCAGGGTTTTCAGTTGTTCACCATCTATGCTGATTTTTGCGTAGCTCGTTGGGTCTTCATCCAGTGGCTGCGCGAATACTTTCTCAACATTGATATCATGCTGAATACCCTGATTGTCGTAAAACCAATCTGAATTACATGGAAGGTGGATGATCTGGTTTTCTTCAGTTCGGTATTCCGCAGTGATAAGCTCTATTCCTGAAAAAAAGAGCCTGACATTGTCATACCAATAAACTACAAATTCTGCATTTTCAGCGATCATCTTTATTATCCCTGTCAGGCGTGTCCTCAAGCCGTAAAACTAAATATATACCAAGGATAAATCCTTTGCGTAGATTGTTTTTCGAACGAATCCAACTCTTGGATACCTCGTTGTTCTCATTCGTTTTTATGGATAACGGAATATCACTGTTTCATTTTTTGTAACACTCTTTTGTCAGATAAAGACTGGTATATCTTATTTAAATCTTTATATTAAAAGCTATGTTCGTTGGTTTTTTGCGAATATGGGATAAGGGGACAGAGATATTTATGCTCAGTAGAGACAAACTTCATGAAGCCGAACCGCATGCTTTATTCGGGGAATTGAAAGAGGGTAAATACCTGACACCCTGTGAAAGACGTGCATCGATGCTGAAAATACTCGAGAACAACCCATATCCTGATCAGGATGTATGGGTGTTTGCGTATGGTTCATTAATCTGGAACCCGGCTATTCATTTTGCAGAACGTCAAGTTGGCTTTCTTCCTGAGTGGCGTCGTGCTTTCTGTATGCGAATTACTGCGGGCAGGGGAACAGAGCAACAGCCTGGTCGCATGCTTGCCTTGATTCCTGGTGATGGCGTGACAGGCGTTGTATATCGGCTTTCACAAGAGCATTTAGAAAATGAACTTTCATTGCTCTGGAAGAGAGAAATGTGTACGGATGGATATATTCCAAAGTGGCAGCAAGTTGCTCTCCGAAATGGTGAACAGGTAAACGCACTCGTTTTCGTCATGAAGCAGGAAGATGAACAGTTTGATGCGAATCATGACATTCAACATACCGTTCGCAAAATCACTATTGCAAAAGGGCCGTTAGGGCCGAATTCAGAATATGTCTATAAACTTCATCATGCGCTGACAGAAGAGCAGATAGATGACCCATATGTGGCAACATTATTTAATGAGCTGAAACTGCATTCAGGCTTATGTTAGCGGTGAAAAAATAAAGCGGCCTAGAGCCGCTTTATTTTTTATCGATGAATTAACTGACCTTTTGGCATTTGGCCATGAAGTCATAATTTGACTTATACACATTACTTTTCACGTTTGTCATGTTCAGTAAGGTATGTGATAAAAAGTCATGTGAAATCGAGTTGTTTGCTGCTTCTTGCTTCAGGCAATCGACGTCGACACCTTCCTGTTTTGCATATTGTGGTGACAACCAGAGTAAAGCTGGGACATGCGTCTGTTCTTTTGGTGCAACGGCGTATGGTGTTCCATGCAGATATAAACCATTTTCACCTAACGATTCACCATGATCAGACATATACAACATGCTGGTGTCATATTGACCTTCATTTTGCTTCAGGATATCGAT
>QKFI01000393.1 GCA_003251455.1 Tolumonas sp. | reverse complement strand
CTGATCGGTAAACATGTTCTGGCGGGTAATAAAGTTCATGCCGATGACACCACCGCACCGACGTTATCTCCCGGCAAAGGAAAAACAGCGACGGGTCGTTACTGGACCTATGTCCGGGATAACCGGCCTTGTGGCGATGACACACCGCCAGCCGTCTGGCTGAAATACAGTGAAAACCGTCAGGGTATTCATCCTGAAACACACTTAAAAGGCTTTGAAGGTGTGCTTCAGGCAGATGCGTTTGCCGGATATAACGGCGTTTATACCGGAAAAGTGATTGCCGCCGGGTGTTGGGCCCATGTCCGACGGAAGTTTTATGACCTGACGCAATCCGGACCTGCGCCACTGGCGGATGAAGCGCTGCAACAAATCCAGACACTGTATGTGATAGAAGACAAAATCCGGGGGCTGCCGCCGGATAAACGGAAACAACAGCGACAATTACACGCAAAACCGTTACTGGAAACCCTGCATGATTGGATGAACCGGACTTTAAGGGGTTTATCCAAGGGTTCACCATTATCGAAAGC
Organism: Tolumonas sp.; assembly: GCA_003251455.1. GTDB lineage: Bacteria > Pseudomonadota > Gammaproteobacteria > Enterobacterales > Aeromonadaceae > Tolumonas. The sequence continues at coordinate 3,904 of QKFI01000393.1, read as the reverse complement.
CATTCAGTATGCGCTGAAACAATGGGATGCACTGGTGGTGTACGTCAGTCATGGCCAAGTGGAAATCGATAACAATACGGCGGAGCGTTCACTCAGACCCATCGCATTAGGTCGGAAAAACTATCTGTTTGCCGGTTCGGTTGCAGGCGGAGAACGCGCTGCTGTGATTTATACCTTACTGGGAACCGCAAAACTCAATGGCCTGAACCCGACTGAATATCTGAGTTGTGTCTTAAGACGAATTGGCACTCATCCCATCAATCGCCTGGCAGAATTACTGCCATGGAATATCGACCTGACCCCAACTCCAGGGGAAGCGCTTTAAGAGATTAAGTGTCCACTAAAAATTAAGTGGACACTTAACCTAAGCAGAAATCATTGGAAATTAAAACCTGCCGTCGCCGGACGCTTACTTTGTGTGCGTAGATCTTCAAGGATTTCTTAATTAGAGATTCATTGAGTCTTGATACTAAAGATCTGACAGATCGGGTAAGATAGGCTCCAGTAGATAAGTTAGTTTTGAGTCGAATGAAAAATTTTAGGTAGTTTTTTCTGGAGACGGTATTTTTGACGGTATACTTAAGATTTATTAAATTATTTTTATTTAAAATCAATAAGTTGCTTGGTTAATTGATAATTGAGTGGGAATAGTTAAGCACTGTTCCCTGATGTTTATAAGCATCTATAAAACATATCTGAGCCTCGGATTTCCGAGGCTTTTTTGTATCAGCTTGTTTCATCGCAAATGTGGTTAGAATCAAAACAGCTGAGAAAGCCTAGGTTATACACATTAAATGTAGTGTATTTGATATAATCCGACTGTTTTTACAGATTTTTAAGAGACCCGCTATGTGCGGGTTTCTTTTTGATTGGATTGATGATGCATACTCTTGAACAATTACGTGCTGGTGAGTTGAAAGGTGTTCGCCGGTTAAAACTCTGTTGTGGTTTGACAGAATTTCCTCGCGAGATTTTCTCACTATCAGACTCTCTGGAAATACTCGATCTTACAGGTAACCATCTCTCATCGTTACCGGATGACTTGGATCAATTGACGAACCTGAAAGTCATTTTTTGTTCGCAGAATCAATTTACTCAGTTACCAACTGTGCTGGGACGTTGTCCTTCATTGAGCATGATTGGTTTTAAATCGAACCAAATTTCTGAAGTACCGTCAGCATCGTTACCCTCTAAACTGCGTTGGCTGATTCTGACCGATAACTGTGTGAAATCACTTCCTGAAAATATTGGCGATTGTTCGGCGTTACAAAAACTGATGTTAGCTGGCAATCAACTTTCTGAATTGCCGATATCATTGGCAAAATGTCAGCGTCTGGAATTGATCCGGATTGCAGCAAATCAATTTCAAATGCTTCCTGCATGGCTATTGTCATTGCCTCGATTGACATGGTTGGCTTTTGCGGGGAATCCATTTGTTCATCAATTAGAGCAACAAGCTATAGATGTGACGATGATTGGAATTGATTGGCATCAGTTAGAACTTGCCGAATTGCTGGGTGAGGGGGCTTCCGGTCTGATTTACTGGGCAACATTGAGACAAGACGAGAAAACCAGACCTGTTGCGGTGAAGTTATTCAAAGGTGCTATGACGAGTGATGGTTTGCCACTGTGTGAAATGGCGTCCACGATGAAAGCTGGTCATCATCTTGCTTTAACACAGACGATAGGACGTATTCAGAATCATCCGTCTGGTGCTGATGGTTTAGTGATGTCACTGATCCCAGATCATTTTACGAATCTGGCTGGTCCACCAAGCCTTGAATCGTGTACGCGTGATGTCTATCCATCTGACATCCAGTTTTCATCCTCTGAATTGCTCAGGATAGCCGGAGCAATCGCCGATGCTGTCCAGCATCTGCATCAACAGGGGGTGATGCATGGTGATTTATATGCACATAATATTTTATCGACACCAACTGGTGATGCCTTATTAAGTGATTATGGGGCAGCATCATTTTTTGATGTAGCAGATTCATATCAGGCGCAACGTCTACAACGGCTGGAAGTCAGAGCGTTTGGTTGTTTACTGGAGGAGCTGACTGAACGGTGTCACAGTCTGAATTCATCAGTTCAAATTGTATTACGTGCGTTAATTGAGTCTTGTTTGCAACCCGAGATCTCATGTCGTCCATCGTTTGATGATATCTGCGGACAGTTACGACACATTGAGCGAATCGCTTAATCGTCATCAAAGAGTGGCAGTGTTGGTGAGGTTTCTGCTTCCTGCGCTGCCGTTTGTTTTTGAATGGCTAACCAGCGGCGATATTTGCGCTGTTTACATAATCGGATCACTTCTCTTTGTTGCGCTGGGGACATCTTTAGCCATTCAAAACGCTCTTCTCGCGAGCGGAAACAACCAAGACAATAACCTTTTGAGTCGGTTTCACAACGACGGATACAAGGGCTGGGGATTGGAAATAATTCCAGTTGTTCCTGGCGGTTGTTGGCTTCAGGTGTCATTGAAAACCACTCCGGCAATGCTCAGAAATGATAGATCACCACCATACCATAGGTTTCGTTGCCTTTGTCCAGATTCAACTTCGGAGCGATATATAGTTTGTCAGTGACATAAGCACCAGTTGCTGCACCTAACGTGCCTGCAGCGACATCTAACCATGAAAGATGTCCCCCCGATACAGAATCGACAACTTCGCCTAAAAATGCTTCTGACGCAGAAATGGTAAAACCGACCATTGCTGGGTTTTCGACCTCAGGCCAGTATTTATCGACGACAACAGTTGTCGCACTTGCCAGCACAGCGTTACCAGCAAAGTGACTGAATTCAGCACTGATACTATCATTCGCTTTTGCGTAACTGATTTGTAAAGCGAAAAGGATAAACATCCATGGTAGGTATCTCGTCATATAACTCTCCCTATTTCCTTCGCCTGTAGTAAGTCTAGAACGTTTTCAAGATGTCTCTCTCATTTCTGAGTAAATTTCCAGATTTTGCCAAATGGAACACAGGATCATTTCTAACATTAGCGTATTGATAAGAAGAAATTCGGTACCCGTGCAGTTATTAGGGGTTTGATTCCACGACTGATTACGGAGACATCGTTATGAGTGACATTGCGCTCGCAATTTGTATTTTGTCTGTAGTGGCCATCTTGGGGTTGTGGATCGGTAACTGGAAGATCTATGGTGTTGGTCTTGGGATTGGTGGCGTTCTGTTTGGTGGCATTGCAGTTGGACATTTCGCAAAACAATACGGCTTGGAAATCAATCTCCATACGCTTGAGTTTATCCGAGAGTTTGGACTAATCCTTTTTGTGTATACGATCGGAATTCAGGTTGGTCCTGGTTTCTTTTCTTCATTACGAGCCTCAGGGCTTAAGCTTAATCTTTTCGCTGCCTTATTGGTTCTTTTGGGTGGTGTCGTTGCAGTCATTATTCATAAAATATTCAATATTCCACTACCGGTTATTCTCGGTGCTTATTCAGGTGCTGTGACGAATACGCCTTCGTTGGGGGCAGGGCAGTTGATGCTAAGCTCATTGGGAGCGGACTCAAATATTTCAGCGTTAAGTTATGCGGTTGCCTACCCGTTCGGTATTTGCGGAATACTTCTTTCAATGTGGCTGATCCGTCTGTTTTTCCGCATCAACGTCGAAGCTGAATCACGGTTGTATCAACAACAATCAGGAGTAGGTTATACCGGTTTACAAACCATGAATGTTGAAGTCAAAAACAGCAATCTGGATGGACTTTCGCTCCAGGAAATTCCGGATCTTGAGGAAGGGGATGTTGTGTGTTCCCGGTTAAAACGAGGGAGTGAACTACTCGTGCCGAAATCGGATACGGTGGTTCAGTTAGGCGACTTATTACATCTGGTTGGTGAAAAGAAAGCATTAAAAAAAGTACGATTAATTATCGGGGAGGA
>QKFI01000349.1 GCA_003251455.1 Tolumonas sp. | reverse complement strand
GTTCATCCACAGTTCCCAGTCTTCGCCACCCATCACCTTGATAGTGTTCGCGATTTCTTCTTCGTTTGCTGGTTCTACCTGCGCTTCGATGATTTCATCTTTGTTCGTGTCAACCGCGGTTGCTTTATAGACTTCACCGATTGGTTTCAATGCTGAACGAATCAGTTCTCCGGTTTCAGGTAATTTACGAACCGGAGATGCCAAAGAATAAACAACCAAATCAATCTGGCCTAAATCTTCTTTAATCAGTTCGATGACTTTCGCGCGGCATTCATTAGAAAAAGCATCGCCATTCACGCTCTTTGAATATAAACCAGCTTCTTTTGCTGCTTTATCAAAAGCAGCTGAGTTGTACCAACCCGCACTACCCGGTTTCTTTTCTGTACCTGGTTTTTCCAGAAAAACACCAATTGTCGCAGCGCCAGAACCAAATGCAGCGGTAATACGTGACGCTAAGCCATAACCGGTGGACGCACCAATGACTAATACCTTTTTAGGGCCGTTCGCAAGTTCACCTTTACTTTTAACGTATTCAATCTGCTGACGAACATTTGCTTCACAGCCAGCTGGATGGGTTGTCGTACAAATAAAGCCTCGGACTTTCGGAGCAATAATCATGAGTTGTTCTCACCTGGTTATCGGTTTTAAGCAAAAAAATCGCGCTTAAGATACACGATCTTGTATTGTTTGTATTACGAATGTTGCACCGCCGTCATAGCGCTCTATAATCGGCCAGCACATGTTTTGGTGAAGCGGCGCCTTGGTTGCATTCCGCTTGACCCTATTGAGATTAGTTATTATGCCGAAATTCTTCACGTCTGTAGTACTGTTCTTTACTGTTTCCTTAACAATTTTCACTACAAACGCAGCAATTTCAGTACCAGAAGGCAGCCGAGTAGCCTTAGCTTTCAACGAACCAGGAAGTGATGCTATTGCATCTTTTCATGGCGATACGTTTATGACACCGGCATCAACACAAAAATTACTGACCGCACTTGCCGCAACACTCTATTTTGGATCGGATTGGCAATTCAAAACCCGGATGCTCGCGCCACAAGGCTCAATGCAAAATGGTGTCATTAAAGGTGATCTGATTATTCAGTTTGATGGCGCACCAGATCTAACGAGGCAATCGCTGGTTAATCTTTTTTCATTTTTGAAGCAGCAGAAAATCACGCAGGTAGATGGTGACATCCTGATGGATATCAGTGGCTATGGTGGTTACGATCACGGTGATGGCTGGTCATGGAATGATTTGCCGGTTTGCTTCACTGCACCAGCCTCCGCTGTCATCATCGACCGGAACTGTGTTTATGCACAATTAAAAGCCAATGATCTCGGCGCAATTGCCGAACCGATGGTATCGACAGGACAACCGATCACCATTACCAGTGAAGCGCATGTCGTCACAGAAAATGAATATTATTCAGGATGTGATTTACGCGTGGATATGAACTCTGAGAACAACTATCACCTGACAGGATGTATCCCGCAACGATCAACGCCTTGGCCATTAAGTTTCGCAATTACAGACACAACCGCATGGGGAAAAGAACTCATCTCTTGGGCAGCCAAGAAAGCTGATTTAACAGTGACAGGTGAAGTGAAAGCTGTTCGCCATGTTCCTGATAACCTGGTTGAACTGGCTCATGTACCTTCAGCACCCCTGAAAAAATTACTGGACCGTATGCTGAAGCGTTCAGATAACCTCATTGCAGATAGTCTTTCACGTGCATTGGGCCATTATTATCTCCATCGTGCAGCAAGTTATGCTGCTGGCGCTGATGCGGTACGTTCTATTTTAAAAGCGAAAGCAGGAATTGATTTAGGATCTGCCCTACTGGCTGATGGCTCGGGTCTGTCAGCACATAATCTGATCACTGCAAAACAAATGTTGCAGGTCCTCGATTATATGGCAATGCATGATAAAGAGTTGGGTTTAATCGAATTACTCCCAGTTGCAGGGATGAGTGGCACACTCGGTTCCCGAGGCAGTGTGCAAAATCCGCCATTAGTTAAAAATGTCACTGCAAAAACCGGCACACTGCAAAATGTCTCAAATCTGGCGGGTTTCATGACAACAGCATCCGGAAAACGGAAGGCATTTGTACTGATGACGAACGGATTAACCTTTCCACCGAATATTCGCAGAGCGTTGAAAGCACACAGAATTTCATCACCACATTACAAGTTTGAACGACAGATTTTGGAACAGATTTACCGGGAATCACCAATAGAGATAACTGAATAATTCATTTTTGCAGAATTATTCACTATCAATATTAAAGTAATCTCCTATTGCTCAGTATAAAAAACTGACAAATTACATTGTTTTAGTTGACGAGATAGAGAACAATAGACGCCCTGGGAGCCAGCCCGTCTGTCGGTTCTCCCATAAGTATTGCAGAGGCGCGTTGTAACCATGTCAATTATCGAAAAATCACATAAGCTGGATAACGTTTGTTATGACATTCGCGGTCCAGTTCATAAAGAAGCACGTCGTCTGGAGGACGAAGGCCACCGCATTCTCAAACTGAATATCGGAAACCCAGCCCCATTTGGTTTTGATGCCCCGGAAGAGGTGATCAAAGACGTCATCGTCAACATGCACCAAGGGCAAGGTTATTGTGATTCAAAAGGCTTGTTCGCGCCTCGGAAAGCCATCGCACAATACTATCAACAGAAAGGTCTGCGCAAAGCTGATGTAGATGATATCTATATCGGAAATGGTGCGAGTGAGCTGATTGTGATGTCGATGCAGGCATTACTGAACAATGGCGACGAACTTCTCGTTCCAGCACCTGACTATCCACTTTGGACAGCGGCTGTAACGCTTTCAGGCGGTCGTCCGGTTCACTATATCTGTGATGAGCAAGCAGACTGGTATCCTGATTTAGATGACATCAAATCAAAAATCACATCGAAGACGCGTGGGATTGTATTAATCAATCCAAACAACCCAACCGGCGCAGTCTATAGCAGTGAATTTTTGTTAGAGATCATTGAGATTGCCCGTCAGAACAACCTGATTATCTTTGCTGACGAAATCTATGACAAAATTATCTATGACGATATTGCCCACCACAGTGTTTGTACACTCTGTGATGACGTCTTAGTCGTTACCTTCAATGGTTTATCAAAAGCTTACCGTGCTTGTGGCTTCCGTCAGGGTTGGATGATGGTCAGTGGCCCGAAACAAAATGCAAGAGGCTACATTGAAGGGCTGGAAATGCTGGCATCGATGCGTTTATGTGCGAACGTACCGATGCAATATGCCATTCAAACGGCACTGGGTGGTTACCAAAGTATTAATGAGCTGATTCTTCCGGGCGGCCGTCTGCGTAAACAACGTGATGTGGCGTGGGAATTACTCAATAACATTCCGGGTGTTTCCTGTGTGAAACCAAAAGGTTCGTTGTATATGTTTCCACGGTTGGATCCAAAAGTTTATCCAATCAAAGATGACCAGAAGATGGTCTTTGACCTGTTACAGCAGGAAAAAATGCTCATCGTTCAGGGCACAGGCTTTAACTGGCCGGCACCTGACCACTTCCGAATCGTCTTCCTGCCGTCAGAAGAACAATTGCAGGATGCGATTGAGCGCTTAGCCCGCTTCCTCAAAACATATAAACAGTAATCGTAATGGCGACTTGAAAGTCGCCATTTTTTTTTGCTATTTATAAGATATCAATTCTTATTGCGTGCATCTCTATGAATCACAGCCATTTCTTCGCCACTTTATCCCGTATGAAATTGATCTACCGCTGGCCCCTCATGCGGAATGTCCAACAGGAAAATATCAGTGAACACAGCCTTCAAGTAGCGATGGTTGCTCATGCACTAGCCTTAATCAGTAATAAGAAATTTGGAACGCAACTCAATGCAGAAAAAATAGCGCTGATGGCAATGTTTCATGATGCAACTGAAATTCTCACTGGCGATTTACCAACACCAGTAAAATATCAGAACAATGCGATCGCGACTGAATACAAAAAAATAGAAAAACTAGCGGAGAAACAATTACTGTCACTGTTACCGGAAGAGTTCATTGAAGACTATCAACCACTGCTGGACTCCGAATTTCAGGACAAAGAATACGAAAAGGTCGTAAAGGCTGCTGATACGCTATGTGCCTATATCAAATGTCTTGAAGAAATTGCTGCAGGCAATAATGAGTTTGTTCCGGCAAAACGCCGTTTGGATGAAATGCTGCAACAGCGGATGACCCCCGCCGTGCAGTATTTTATGGATGTATTTATTCCCAGTTTTTCATTAGCACTGGACGATATCAGTATTGGACAGATTAAAGCCAACGAGTAAATTTTTTGCTCTCAACCAAAGCGGGTTCCCGCAGACTGGTCGCCGGGGTACCTAAATACAAAAAACCGACAATCTGATCGAGCTCTGATAACTCCAGAGAGGCATGTAATGCCCGAGAAAACATCAATGGCCCTGAGCGCCAGATACCACCAAAACCTTGCACTTGTGCGGCCATCTGCATTGCCATCACCGCACATCCTGCTGCTAACTCTTGTTCCAAAGCAGGTACTTTTTCATGTTTTTGTATTTTTGCGACTACGGTAATGACCATCGGTGCACGTTGAGGCATTTGTTTCGCACGTGTAATCGTATCAGCCGGCAAACCATCTTTTTCTGCCGCATCAGCTAACAAATCACCTAAGCGAGACAACCCATCACCTTCTGCAATCAGAAATTCGAATGGTTGCAAGTGACCATGATCCGGTGCGCGCAGTCCGGCCTGTAGGATATGTTCTAATACCTCACCTGATGGCGCTGGGACTTGCAACAAACCACAGGATGAGCGATTCAATAACATATGTAATGCCGCTTGATTCATATTGCCCTCGTTTTCCCGTTATGAATTCATTCATATTATCTAAACCACAGAATCAATTCTGTCAGATAATCGTGTGTTCTTGTTAATTCGTAGTAAAATCTTTTAATCAATTGTATGAAGTCGCGATTTATCATTCATCAGGGTTCTGTTCATGCGCTTATTCTTTCGCTCGATCAAATGGTTTTTTTTATCTCTTTGGCGACTTATCAACTTCACTCGCCTTTTGTTGATTAATCTAATTTTCCTGAGCATTGTGATCATCATTATTTTGGCATTACGTCAGGAAACACCAGATTCAACCATTCAAAGTGGTGCTTTAGTGTTAGACCTTTCCGGAAAACTGGTTGAGCAACGAGATCAGAGCACAGCGACAAATCAGCTGGTTAATCAATTAGTTTCAGATGAAGAACAACCGCAAGACATTCTCGTCAGTGATATTGTGTATGCGCTACGGAATGCTGCAACAGATCCTCGAGTCAAAGGTGTTGTACTAAAAACAGCGGGTCTGGAAACAACAAACATTACTCGCTTACGCCCGATCGCGAGAGCACTAGATGCGTTCAGACAAAGTAAAAAGCCTGTTGTCGCAATTGGTGATTTCTATCAGCAACATCAATATTTCCTAGCAGCACACGCAGATACCATTTTGCTGAATCCGGCTGGTGCAGTCATGATCCAAGGGTTAAGCAGCTATAACCTGTATTTCAAGTCGGCTCTCGATAAATTTAATCTGGTCCCACATATATTTCGGGTTGGGACATATAAGTCTTTTGTTGAGCCTTATATCCGTGATGACATGTCACCAGAAGCAAGAGAAAACAATCAACGTTGGTTATCGAAAATGTGGCAAATCTATGTTGATGATGTCTCGCAATCACGCCATCTCAATAAAGATGTCATTGCACCAGGGAAAAACCTTCTTTTAACTCGTTTACAAAAAGCGGAAGGAAATGCAGCACAATATGCATTAGATACTGGTCTGGTTGATCAACTTGCAACGCATGATGATGAAATCCAAACCATCAGTGCCTTTGCCGGAAAAGACTCAAACCATAGCTATCATGCAATTACCTTCCGAGATTATATGGCTGCTTTACCTTCTCCTTCGGAAGTGAAAAAAAATCAGCCACAGGTTGCTCTGCTGGTTGCGTCAGGAACGATTACTGACGAAACCAGCCAACCGAACATGATTAACGGGAAAAAGCTGGCTGAACAAATCCGTAAACTGGCGTTTGACTCCAAAATTAAAGCGTTGGTTTTACGAATTGACAGCCCAGGCGGTAGTGCATTTGCTGCAGAACAGATCCGGACAGCACTTTTAGCATTTAAAGAAACAGGAAAACCACTTGTTGTTTCGATGGGTAGTGTTGCAGCCTCCGGTGGCTACTGGATTGCAGCTGACGCAGATAAGATCTTTGCAGAACCAACCACGATTACTGGTTCAATTGGTGTTTTTGGTATGTTCTTTACTGCTGATAAAGCACTGAATAACTTGGGTGTCCATATTGATGGTATTGGTACTACTGATTTTACAGGTATCAGCCCGCTTCAACCGCTGCCTGAACATATCAAACAAGTCGTGCAGTTAAATGTCGAAAATACCTACCAGCGTTTTATTGACCTCGTATCTGAAGGACGAGGCATCACACCTGATAAAGTCGATGCAATTGCGCAAGGTCAGGTATGGATTGGTACCGATGCAAAAGCGAATGGATTAGTTGATGATCTAGGGGATGTGAAAGCCGCAGCAGACAACGCAGCTTTGCTGGCAAAATTAACAGATTATCAGCTCGTTCCAATCGAGCCTGAACTCTCAACCAAACAGAAACTGATTCAGGAACTGTTCACCGATTCTGATGCACTCATACCTTCAGTGTTGGCACAATCCTCTATGGGTCAGCTCATACTCTCTGGTTTGACTCACGTTGATGCGATTCTCAAACCATTGCAAGCAATGCAGGATCCACAGGGGATTTATAGCTACTGCCCGGGTTGTCAGTTATAAAATATACAAAGAGGGGAATACATTCCCCTTTTGCTCTCAAGGTAAAAAAATGACGAAAAAACGTATCTACATTGCTTACACCGGCGGTACGATCGGTATGCAGCGCTCCAGCCATGGTTATATCCCACAGGCTGGTTTTATGGAAAATTGTTTAGCGGCAATGCCGGAATTCCATCGGGATGAGATGCCTGACTATGTCATTCATGAATATTCCCCACTGATTGACTCCTCGGATATGACACCATCCGACTGGCAGCGTATTGCTGAAGACATTCGCGATCATTACGAGGATTTTGATGGTTTCGTGGTCTTGCATGGTACCGACACCATGTCTTATACGGCATCAGCGCTGTCATTCATGTTTGAGGATCTCGAAAAGCCCGTCATTATTACCGGCTCACAGATCCCATTGGCTGAGTTACGTTCTGACGGCCAACAAAACTTGTTGAATGCGCTCTATATCGCAGCGAATTATCCAATCCACGAAGTCACGTTATTTTTTAATAATCAGTTATTTCGTGGTAACCGTTCAACGAAAGTTCATGCAGATGGTTTCCATGCTTTTGACTCACCTGATTTTCCGCCATTGCTGGATGCAGGGATCAATATTCAATGGAATGCAGGCAAACCAGCAAATGCAACTGGCGCAAAACTAAAAATGCACTCTATTCAACCTCAGCCAGTTGGTGTTGTCACACTCTATCCGGGTATCTCCGCAGAAGTTATCTCAAATATTCTGCTGCAACCCGTGAAAGCACTCATTCTGTTAACGTATGGAGTCGGCAACGCACCACAAAATCCAACGATGCTGAAATTACTGAAAGAAGCGTCAGATCGTGGCGTCATCATTGTGAATCTGAGCCAATGCCTTCGAGGAAAGGTGAATATGGGTGGATATGCTACCGGGAACGCGTTGGCGGATGCAGGTGTTTTATCCGGTTATGACATGACGAATGAGGCTGCACTGACCAAATTACACTTTTTGCTCAGTCAGTCACTTTCAGCTGATGAAATCCGTAAGTTAATGCAGGATGATTTACGCGGCGAATTATCGCATTAATCGACAAATGCAGATCTGCAAACGCAGATCTGCATTTTAGGCTGATTTATTCTGTTCGGTGAAAGCCAGAGACAAACTGTTCACACAATATCGTTGGCCCGTTTCTGTTGGACCATCCGGGAATACATGCCCTAAATGGGAACCGCAATTGGCACACAAAATTTCAATGCGGCGCATCCCATGACTCCGGTCTTCTTCATAACGAACAGCATCAGGAATTGCACGATCAAAACTCGGCCATCCACAACCAGAATCAAACTTTGAAGATGATTCAAACAACGGCGCATCACAACAAACGCAATGATAAATTCCAGTCTTACGGTTATGCAGTAAAGCACCGGAGAATGGTCTTTCTGTTCCTTTTTCCCAACAAATATTAAATTGTTCTGGTGTCAGTTTAGAAAACCAATCAACTTTCTTTTCAGCACTCACTGAGACACCTCCTGTTACAAATTTGTTAACAGACTAGATGACTCCTGTGTTTGAAACAAACCACAAAATAAAGGGTTATTAAAAATACTTAACCCAGATCACATCCTGAAACCGGGCAAGCCCGCAAAAGCTTCATGGAATGAGCGTTACACAAAGCAACCATGAGCTGAAAATCCGGTTTCTCTTCATATATAGCCGTATCCATGACTAACTGCCAAATTAAGTCAGTTTTTTTCAGTTCTGGTAATTGGTAATGAATGTGGTAAGCGCTCGCATTGAATAGCAATAGCCAATGTTCCTGATTTTCAGACGATATAATTTCCATCGCTAAAGCCTGCGCTGACGGTGAATGCCAGTCACCTTCACTTAACTCAGTGCCATCCGGATGATACCAATGCACCTGATCTGCGGTAATTGGATGGCCGAAATAAGTATCATCATTCAAATGTAAGCGGGTAAAAGCAGCAGACTTACGACGTACCTGAATCATCCGCTTCACAAAAGCGATCAACTCTTCATCATCATCTGAGAGTTGCCAGTTAACCCAGCTGATATGGTTGTCCTGACAGTACGCATTATTATTGCCCAGTTGCGTTCTTCCCATTTCATCGCCAGCCAGCAAATGAGGAATGCCCTGAGACAACAATAGTGTCGCTATCATGTTTCTTTTTTGCTGTTGACGGAGACGACCAATCTTTTTATCGAGTGACGGACCTTCTATACCATAATTTTTCGACAGGTTATGACCATGCCCATCACGATTATCTTCCGAGTTTGCCTGATTGTGTCGACGCTCATAACTCACCGTATCTTCAAGCGTGAAGCCATCGTGATAACAAATAAAATTCACACTCGAGTGAATTGTTTTCAATGATTTAGGAAAAATATCTCTTGAGCCGAGAAGACGTGTTGCAAACTCAGCCATTTTTCCCATATCACCACGCCAAAACGATCGTACGGTATCCCGATATCGATCATTCAACTCGCGCCATTGCGTGGAAAACTGACCTAACCGATACCCAAATGGACCAATATCCCACGGTTCAGCAATCAATCTAACATTCCGTAAAATCGGATCTTGCATTAACGACTTACAAAATCCGCCATATGGGTCAAATTCACCGCCTTCACGACCAAGGGTTACAGCCAAATCGAAACGGAAACCGTCCACATGCATTTCGGTCACCCAATAACGCAAACTATCCATCACTAAGCGCAAGCCGTTCGGATGATCCACATTAAAGGTATTCCCGCATCCAGTCACATTACTATACTGTTTAAAATCTGGACCAAACTGGCCATTTTCAAAACAATAATATGTTTGATTATCAAAACCTTTATAGCTGAGTAACGGACCGCCAGCACCACCTTCGGCGGTATGGTTAAACACGACATCAAGGATGACTTCAATGCCAGCTTTATGAAGCTCCCGAACCATGGTTTTAAATTCAGTCACAGCATGTCTGATGGCATACCGAGGCTCAGGCGCCATAAAACCGATGGGGTTGTAACCCCAATAATTACTCAACCCCAAATTCACCAAGCGCGGCTCACTCATAAAACTAGCAACCGGCATGAGTTGTACGGCTGTGATGCCGAGCTCTTTTAAATGACGAATTACGACAGGATGGCTAAGTCCAAGATAAGTACCTCGCAGATTTTCAGGCAAATCCTGATTCAGCTTGGTAAAACCTTTGACATGCACTTCATACAAAACGACTTGGTCATCTTTATGTTTAGGGGATTTAACACCGTGCCAGTCAAATTCGTCTTCCCAGACGACCGACTTAGGCACCAAGCGATGACTATCCCCTTCGTACAGGGTTTCATCCCATTCAAGCGGACGCGACAAAGCTTTCGCGTAAGGATCAATCAGAAGTTTGTCAGGATCGAAAAGTAATCCTCTCTCCGGTGAATGAGAACCATGTACGCGATAACCATACAAGGCGCCCTGCTTTACACCTTTGACATAGCCATACCAGAGATGTCCTTCCCGTTCACGTAACCGGATTTTAGCGATTTCCTGTTCTTTCTTATCGAATAGGCATAGATCGACACGATCTGCCTCTGGAGCCCATATAACAAAGTTACATCCTTCAGGATCTGATGTTGCCCCAAAGGGAAAATCTTTACCCGGCAATAATGTAAATACTTCCGTCATAGTATCACTCCATGAGGAACCCGCCCGAAACGAGCGGGCCAACTCCTACACATTACCGTTTTTTAATAAAGACTGTCGAGAGTGGTGGCAAATTCAGCACGATAGAATATGGCTTGCCATTCGTTTCAACATACTCAGCTGTAAAGACTTTACCACCCATATCGTAGCCACTACCCCAGTATTTTTCATCGTCAGTATTCAGCACAACTTCATACTCACCACCTTCAGGAACACCAATCCGGAAGTTGTCACGAGGAACAGGCGTAAAACTGGATGTTGCAATCACGAAACTGGTTTGCGCCTTATTTTTACGGATCATTGATAAAATACTATTTTCCCAATTTCCGTAATCCAGCCATTCAAAGCCGGTATGATCGTAATCAGCGTCATACATTGCACTGTCGGTACAATACAGTTTGTTCAAATCACGAATCAGATTCTGCTGGCCACGATGTTTATCGAAAGACAATAACCACCAATCTAGCTGACCATCATGGTTCCATTCTGATGATTGCGCGATTTCTGTTCCCATGAAGTTCAGTTTCTTACCCGGATGAGCATACATATACCCCATATATGCACGCAGGCTTGCTGCCTGTTGCCACTCATCGCCAGGCATCTTGTAAAGCATGGATTGCTTACCGTGTACAACTTCATCATGCGAGAGAGAAAGAATAAAATTCTCGTTGTAGTGATACACCATCGAGAAAGTCAGATCATTGTGATGGTATTTACGATGAACAGGCTCTTTCTCCATATAACGCAGCGAGTCATTCATCCAGCCCATGTTCCACTTAAAGGTAAAGCCTAAACCGCCAGTATAAGTCGGACGAGAGACGCCAGAATACGCGGTCGATTCCTCAGCAATGGTCATTGCATGTGGATAATGTTCATAGACTTCACGGTTAAACCATTGCAACAGTGAAATGGCTTCATAGTTGTGATTACCGCCATCAAGGTTAGGAACCCATTCGCCATCTTCACGCGAATAATCCCAATACAGCATAGAGGCAACCGCGTCGACTCGCAGGCCATCAATATGGAAATGATCGAGCCAATACAAAGCGCTAGCAACGAGGAACTGACGAACAGTATCGCGGCCAAAATCATAGATGTATGAGTTCCAGTCTGGATGCCAGCCACGACGCGGATCTTCATATTCATACAACGGCGTTCCATCAAATCGAGCCAGACCATGTGAGTCCGAAGGGAAATGCGCAGGAACCCAGTCAAGAATCACACCGATCCCAGCCTGATGACATTTATCGACGAAATATTTGAAATCATCGGCAGAACCGAAACGGCTGGTCGGCGCAAAAAGTCCTAACGGTTGATAGCCCCATGAACCGGAAAACGGATGTTCCATGACAGGCATTAATTCCACGTGGGTATAGTTTAAATCCAGTAAGTACGGAATTAATTCATCTGCCATTTCGCGATAGCTCAACGAATGACCATGAGCATTTCGTTTCCATGAAGCAAAATGCAGCTCATAAATAGAAATTGGTTGTTCCAGCTTATTGTTTAGCTGTGAAACCTGCCAATCACTGTCGTGCCATTGATATTGGCTATGATCATAAACAACGGAAGCAAATGATGGGTATTGATCAGAATAAAATCCAACAGGGTCTGCTTTATGTGGCAAACAATGACCGTATAAATCCTTCAGTTCAAACTTATAACGAGCACCAACATCCAAACCAGGTACAAATAATACCCAGTGCCCACATAGGCTGCGCTGCATCGGATGGCGACGACCATCCCAAAAGTTAAAATCACCGATTAAGCTGACAGACATCGCGCTTGGGGCATAAACAGCGAAACGCACCCCTTTTACTTTTACGCCATCAATTTCAGTTTCCATCAACTGTGCACCCAGGGTGCGATAGATATTTGCTGCCTGATGTTTTAATTCAGCCAAACCACCGTAGGCTTCATCATGGAACTGATAAGGATCAATAATCTCAACTTTGTCTTTATTATATTTGACCTGTAATGAATAACTAAATGGTGCTTCTTCAGCACTAAATGCTTGCTCAAAAAGTCCGTCATCACTGACACAAATCAATGTTTTTTCTGCTTTTTTTCCTGATAGACGTTTGACTTTGACCTCTGTCGCTCCCGGAAGCCAGGTACGTAGTTGCCAGCGGGCCTGATTTTCATCATAAATCCAACCCAGTTTTTCGAAAGGCTGACCACAGCGGGCTTCGTTAAGCTCATTCAACAGCATAGAAAAAACCTCTTTAATGAAAATAATACGACCAGAATCCCTCTTGATCGCTAATAAGTATTCTTTCTGGCATCAGTCATTTTTCGGGCTAATGCAATTAATTTCGGATCATTAAATATCTCATCCAGATTACGATTTAATTTCCGTCGCCAGTTCGGGTACTCCGAACTCGTTCCAGGAACATTCACTGGCTGATCCATCTCGAGCCAATCTTCAAGTTGTGTACTAAACAAGGCACAGTGACCGCGACACATATGAACTTGCATCGCATGAGAAAGCTCTGTGCTCATCCCTACCCAACTCACATCGTCACTAATACCATCCGGCAATACGCCATGCCAACGCAGCGAATCCAGGATTGCCTCTTTCACATGATGCCGTTCCCGATATAAATCTTGTAACACATCCTCATCCGGATACAAACCAAGTTCCCGTCCTAACGACAAATCATCGCAATGCCAGAAACCTCTTAAGGTTGGCATATCGTGCGTTGTTAATGCTGACATAGCCTGATATGGATAATGTGATGGAGAATAGAAACCACCATCTTCTGCGCGCTCAAAGAAAAAGACTTTATATGAGTAGATGCCAACTTCCTTCAAAAGCGTACGCATTTCTGTTGGAACAGTTCCCAAATCCTCACCAATCACCATGCAACGGTGACGAACAGACTCTAATGCCAAAATGGCCAGTAACGCTTCTACCGGATAATAAACATAAGCTCCTTTTTTTGCGGATTCTCCCGGTGGCACCCACCAAAGTCGTTTTAACCCCATAACATGATCAATACGAAGCGCACCACAGCCCGACATGTTCGCTCTAAGTAAATCAATAAACGGTTTGAATCCCGAAGCTTTAAGCTGATTCGGATCTAATGGTGGTAATCCCCAGTTTTGTCCCTGAGGGCCAAGTGGATCAGGCGGAGCGCCTATCGAAGCTTTTTCACAATACCAATGTTTGTTTGCCCAAATTTCACAAGAGCCTTCAGATACCCCAACAGCCAAGTCGCGATAAACGCCAATTTTCATTTCAAGCGCTTTCGACAACACTTCTGCTTCAGAGAGTTGTTCAAACGCAATCCACTGAAGATATTGATAAAAACGGATCTCTAGTTGATGTGACACAATCCAGTTTTGAACCGCTGGAGAGTCGAAATGCTGGTAAACCTCAGGCCATACAGGCGGTCCCCATGCATCAAGTCCACCCGAGTAAAAGGTATGTTGTAATGCATCAAATGCTGCAAGTTGCAGCAGACTTTCCCCTGAACGCTGTACAAATTCATTAAAAACGGCACCGCGCTCTGTTAATGCCGACAAATCCGCATTCAGGAACGCCTCTTTCAACCATTTGATTTTTAGATCGAAAACAGCCGAATAATCAATCCAATCACCATGTTTGAGTCCATCCAATAAATTACGATCAGTCTTCTCAAATTCAGACTTCAGTTCAGAATTTGAATAAAACTCGGGGACTGATTCCACATCGATATAAATAGTGTTTAACCACCGTCGGGATGACGGGCTATATGGACTGCAACTCTCTGGATTTGCCGGATAAAGTGCATGAATTGGGTTTAGACCTACGAAATCACCACCTAACCGGGATATTTCACGCAATAACTGTTTTAAATCAGTAAAATCGCCTATTCCCCAGTTTCTTTCACTTCTCAAAGTATAAAGTTGGACACTGGGACCCCAGCATTTACTTTCTGTTTTAGTGAATTCAGGTTGGAAACATTGTGAAGGTGCAATAATTAAAAAAGTTCTAGATATTTCCTGATTATATTCAGATAAAAGCACTAGTGAATGATAACCACACGGAATATCTTGCTGGATTAATGCAATATATTCCCGATAATTCACGCCATCTAAAACAACTGTATTAATATTTTCACAATCACTTAATAAAAAAGAATACTCTTTAACATTTCCATCTTCTAAATGAATATGCCAAGTAAATTTATTATGTGAAAAATCTTTTTCAGGCAACCGGATACGGATCTGGAATGGATGAGCCCCCCTGAAAACATAAACAGAATCTAAAGGTGTGCGCCAGAAAGTATCATCTTCTTGAGCCATCATGGACTGAAGAGCGTCTTGATCATCAAGCGGATAGCCCATGGCAGATAAAATAGCCTGCTTACTTTCTGTCGATGTTTGAGAAGTTTTTCCCCAGATATCGGTGTATTCCAGTCCTATACCACGACGTTGCGATAACAACGTAAGGAGTTTATCCATACATCCTCCTGATGAATTCCTTTCATGATCGACAAATTCAATTTATCGATTGTCACATATACAAGATAGCGTTGAATGTGACAGACGCATCAGCAATTAATATACCGTAGTTCTGAACGCTTATAATTTGTTCAATATTTTCAATAATTCACAACTTGTCGTAGCACAAAACAAATAAAGCATAGTGAATAAATTGACAATTTCATGATATATCGCAATTAAAAATTCGCAGAGAGGTTGCTCAATACCCCCTTATTCCTGTACATTCATATCCGAATTTTTTCCCTTGAACACATGTTGGGTACAACTATGACTATCAAAGTAGGTATTAACGGTTTTGGCCGTATCGGTCGTTTCGTTTTCCGTGCAGCTTTTGAACGTTCAGACATCGAGATTGTTGGTATCAACGATCTGATCGACGTTGACTACATGGCTTACATGCTGAAATACGACTCAACTCACGGTCGTTTCAACGGCACTGTTGAAGTTAAAGACGGTAACCTGATCGTTAACGGTAAAACTATCCGTGTAACTGCAGAACGTGACCCTGCGAACCTGAAATGGGACGCTATCGGTGCTGACGTTGTTGCTGAAGCAACTGGTCTGTTCCTGACTGACGACACAGCTCGTAAGCACATCGCTGCTGGTGCTAAGAAAGTTGTGATGACTGGCCCATCTAAAGACAAAACTCCAATGTTCGTAATGGGCGTTAACCACGCTACTTACGCTGGCCAAGACATCGTTTCTAACGCTTCTTGCACAACTAACTGCTTAGCGCCAATCGCTAAAGTTCTGAACGACAAATTCGGTATCGAATCTGGTCTGATGACAACTGTTCACGCTACTACAGCTACTCAGAAAACTGTAGACGGTCCATCTGCTAAAGACTGGCGCGGTGGTCGTGGTGCTTCTCAGAACATCATCCCATCTTCAACTGGTGCTGCTAAAGCAGTAGGCGTTGTTCTGCCAGAACTGAACGGTAAACTGACTGGTATGGCGTTCCGCGTTCCAACTACTAACGTTTCTGTAGTTGACCTGACTGTTAACCTGAAAACTTCTGCTACTTACGCTGACATCTGTGCTGCAATGAAAGCAGCTTCAGAAGGCGAATTAGCTGGCGTTCTGGGTTACACAGAAGACGAAGTTGTATCAACTGATTTCAACGGCGAAGGTATCGCACTGACTGACAAATTCGTTAAAGTTGTATCTTGGTACGACAACGAAATCGGTTACTCAAACAAAGTTCTGGACCTGATCGCTCACATCTCTAAATAATTGAGCGCTCATCCGAATGAGTTCGAGAAAGGCAGCCTATAGGCTGCCTTTTTTACTTTTGGGAGCAAAAAATGTTAAGAGCGTTTAGTTTTACAAAAGAAAAATCACTGACCAGTTACACTGACCTTGTTAAAAATGAGTCGGGCTTGTCGTATCTGCTGATTAACAACCAACACGCCAGCGCAGCCATCGCTTTATATGGTGCACACGTGCTGCATTATCAGGCAAAAGATAAAGAACCAATGCTGTGGATGAGCCATACAAGCGCTCAAGATGGCTCTAAACCTTTCCGTGGTGGTGTGCCTATTTGCTGGCCATGGTTTGGCCCTGCACCTGCTGAATTAGGTTCAGGACTGCCTTCTCATGGTTTCGCACGTATTCTTACCTGGCAATTAGATGGCGTCAGTGAAACAGATGAAGGAACCTTCGTTCACTTGTCGTTGGAAAGTTCAGAAGAAACGCTTGCTATGTGGCCTCATGCATTCCGTCTGGAATTTGAAGTCCGTATCGGCACTACGCTGACCATGTCACTGACAAGCGAGAATACCGGCAACAGCGAATTCACAGTGCTGGAAGCTCTGCATACCTACTTCAATACGAAAGGTACTGAATTTGTTACTGTGAAAGGTTTAGGTAACAGCTTCTACGATAAACTGACAAAATCAAATGGCACACAAGAAGGTGATTTTAACCTGACAGAAGCCGTTGATCGGGTCTACACACAACCTGAAAACACCGTATCATTTACAACTGGCTATGACACAATTGTCCTGAACAATGGCGGTGAAAACTCAGCAGTGGTCTGGAATCCTTGGACCGGCGCTGAAGGCATGGCTGATTTTGATAGTGATCGCTGGCAAACCATGGTTTGTGTTGAAACCTGTGTAACAGGTGAGGGCCAAACTATTACTGCAGGTGAAGAACACACACTCAGCACTTGCATCAGCTATAAATAATTAAATTTATGACGATAAAAAAGCAGAATACCTAGGTATTCTGCTTTCTTGAACACAACATAGATAGCTTGCTAAATATTGCTCGTTACTTTTTGCTGTAACGCCGCAGCAAAATCCAGCATCCGGTTTAACGGAATCATCGCCTTCTGACGCACAGCCTCATCAACATGTATCTCATGCGCTTCTGGTGCATCAGTTAATGCGCTATAAACTGCCTCCAAGCCATTCATCGCCATCCAAGGACAATGAGCACAGCTACGACAAGTTGCACCATCCCCTCCTGTTGGCGCTTCAAGCATAATCTTGTCAGGGCACGCCTGCTGCATCTTATAGAAAATACCACGGTCAGTCGCAACAATAAGTTTCTTATGTGGTAACTGCTGTGCAGCTTTGATTAACTGGGTGGTAGAACCCACCGCATCAGCCATCGCAACGACAGATGCAGGTGACTCAGGATGCACCAGTACAGCTGCATCAGGATTTTCTTCTTTTAACCGGGCCAAAGCTTTTGCCTTGAACTCGTCATGCACGATACATGAGCCCTGCCAAAGCAACATATCCGCGCCAGTCTTGCTTTGTATATAACTGCCAAGATGACGATCTGGCGCCCAAAGGATTTTTTTACCTTCAGAATCCAGGTGTTCAACAATCTCTAATGCAATACTGGATGTCACAACCCAGTCAGCACGCGCCTTCACCGCCGCAGAAGTATTCGCATAAACAACAACGGTATGATCAGGATGTTCATCACAGAAAGCACTAAAGGTTTCTGCATCACAAGATAGATCAAGGGAACATTCTGCTTGTAGGGTTGGCATCAACACGTGTTTTTCAGGGCTCAGAATCTTGGCCGATTCCCCCATAAAACGCACGCCTGCAATAATCAGGGTTTGGGCAGGATTCTGTTTGCCAAATTTAGCCATTTCCAGAGAGTCGCCAATAAACCCTCCGGTTGCTTCAGCTAATGCCTGAATTTCACTATCGGTATAATAGTGGGCAATCAATACCGCATTCTTCTCTTTCAGAAGAGCACTAATCTTTTCCGTTAACTCTTGTTTCCTTTCAGGACTTAACGGCGCTGGAATTTTAGGGAAAGGATAGTCAACCTGAACAACATTGACTGCAGAACTCATTGCATACTCCGGCAAACAAAACGCTTTTTTTAGTATACCGCAGATCACGACAAGGCTGAATCATTAACAGACATTAGCGTAAAAGATGGAACAATGAGATTTGAATGGAGAGGAATTAAGTTAAAATGGTGGGTCGTGAAGGATTCGAACCTTCGACCAACGGATTAAAAGTCCGCTGCTCTACCGACTGAGCTAACGACCCATTTTAAATTTTGGTGGTCGCTACTGGGATCGAACCAGTGACCCCCTCCTTGTAAGGGAGGTGCTCTCCCAGCTGAGCTAAGCGACCTGGGAATAATTTACTTGGTGGGCTGTGAAGGGTTCGAACCTTCGACCAATGGATTAAGAGTCCACTGCTCTACCAACTGAGCTAACAGCCCACTCAATTGTCACAAATCTGGTGGTCGCTACTGGGATCGAACCAGTGACCCCCTCCTTGTAAGGGAGGTGCTCTCCCAGCTGAGCTAAGCGACCAAATGGCAATGTTCACTGCCTTTGAATCTGGTGGTCGCTACTGGGATCGAACCAGTGACCCCCTCCTTGTAAGGGAGGTGCTCTCCCAGCTGAGCTAAGCGACCTGGGAATTCATGGTGGGTCGTGAAGGATTCGAACCTTCGACCAATGGATTAAAAGTCCACTGCTCTACCGACTGAGCTAACGACCCATTTTAAGACTTTGGTGGTCGCTACTGGGATCGAACCAGTGACCCCCTCCTTGTAAGGGAGGTGCTCTCCCAGCTGAGCTAAGCGACCTGGGAATTCGTGGTGGGTCGTGAAGGATTCGAACCTTCGACCAACGGATTAAAAGTCCGCTGCTCTACCGACTGAGCTAACGACCCACTCATTTCGTTGGCTTTGCGTTTCTGCCCTGCCAACGGCGGCCTATAATACGGATTTAAATTTTTGACGCAACAGAAAAATAATGTTTTTTTGCCGTTTGTTCACCGTTCGACCAATTCGCCTTCTTTCAGAGCAATTTCAGATACTATTTAACCACCCATTGCCTTTTTTGCTAACTGGGCAACAGACGTATTTGGATATTGTTTCACAACAAGCTCAAAGAATTTCTTCGCTTTTTCTGTATCACCATCAGCTTTGGCAATAATACCCAGCTTATAAATTGCTTCTGGACGTTTGGAAGAGTCTTTATATTTTTGCGCAACCGTCAGGAAATTAGTGCGAGCCTTATCACGATCGCCTTTATTCAGATAAAGCTGACCTAACCAATAGTAAGCGCCCGGCAACGAAGATGACGATGGATATGTTGAAACAAAATTTTCAAATGCAGGAATCGCTTTGTCATATTGCTTATCTTTCAACACCAGATTCACAGCCGTTTCATAGTCTTTTGACTCTGAACCACTGGGCGGTGTAGCAGCAGGTGTTGCAGGCGCAGATTGCGCAGGTGTCGCTGCTTGTGGCATTGATGGAGAAGCCGAACTATCATCTGTAGGCTGAGTTGCACTATCAGCAGCCGGCGCAGCCTGTTGCATTTTATCAAGTTCCTGATAAAGCGCCTTCTGACGCTCTGTTGCCTGCTGCAACTTATAATTTGCTTCCTCTAACTGCCCACGCAGCGCTCTGACATCATTGGTCAATGAATCAATCTGTTGCTGCATATCAATTTGAGACAAGCTACGAGCATTTACCATTCGCTCAAGCTGAGTCACTCTGTTTTCCAGATCATCAGCATGTACGACAGGCGCTGAAAAAACAACGGCCATTAACATGGCCGCTTTCATACAATGGATTTTCGCCATCAGTATTCCTTAATAAACTAACACCGCACGACGGTTTTGGCTGAATGCTTCTTCTGTGTGCTCTGGATTTTGAGGTTTTTCTTCACCATAACTCACAATTGATAATTGAGAAACATCTACACCCAGATTTTGCAGGTATTTTGCTACTGCTTTCGCACGACGCTCACCTAACGCAATGTTATATTCTGGTGTACCACGCTCGTCAGTGTGACCTTCGATCAGTACTTTCACACTATTGTGGCCACGCAGGAAGTCCGCATGATTTTGCAGCAGAGTGCCATATTGGCCATCAATTGCATCTGAATCGTAACCGAAGTAAACAACGTTATCTTGTTTCAGTGCATCTAAACCTTGAACACCGCTTCCATCACCGTTTGCACCTAAACCTGAATCCAGACCGGCGGTTTCAACACCTGCACCACCCATACCATCTGTAGCACTGGTATTTGTGCCTTTTTTACTACTACATGCAGCCAGAGTTACTAATGGAATAGCAACCAGTAATGTTTTTAATAAAGGATTAATTTTCATCTTTGTATCCTTGGTAAAGGCTCAGACTAATTTAAAAATGGAGACCACGCTGGAGAGCGGACTTCTCCTCTCGCTGATGGCAAGTTTGCTTTAAAACGTCCATCAGCTGATACCAGTGCCAGCCCCTGCCGACCCTGATACACAGTACTATAAATAACCATACTGCTATTTGGTGCAACACTTGGTGATTTATCTAATGACGAGTTAGATAACACGTACATTCCACCACCTTGCAAATCTTGTTTTGCGATATGCAAACCACTCTGACTCGTGACTAAGAACAAACTCTTGCCATCAGGTGCCGGGCTAGGATTCATGTTTGCATTTCCTTCCCATGTGACACGGTTGATTGCATGTGAAGCTACATCAACCTTGTAGATCTGCGCCCGACCACCACGTTCAGAGGTAAAGAACACTGAACGACCGTCTGCACTCCAAGCAGGCTCGGTATCGATCGATGGATCTTTGGTTAAACGGGTCACTGCTCGTGATGACACATCAATCGTATAGATGTCTGGTTGGCCGTCTTTCGATAAAACAACAGCCAATTTTCGACCATCCGGAGACCAGGCCGGCGCACTATTCAGACCAGAAAAAGATGTCACCTGAGTACGAGCTTGAGAATAGAGATCTTGGACAAAAATCGCTGGGAAACGTTTTTCAAAGCTTACATAGGCGATTCGTCTACCATCTGGAGACCATGAAGGTGACATGATCGGTTCGCGAGACCGTAATAACATACGTTCATTGTAACCATCATAGTCTGCCAACATCAGTTGATATGGGAACGGTTGCCCACGATTCACTGTGACATAAATAATGCTGGTAAGGAATGCACCTCTTTCGCCAGTCAGTTTCTCATAGACGATATCCGAAATTCGGTGTGCATACTTACGTAATTGCTTTGCAGTTACAGTTGCAACACGGCTATCTAATACTGCGTTACCACCAGATTTCCCCTGATTCACATCAACCAGTTCAAAGGTCACGCGATATTGGCCTGCGCCAGCCGATTCAATATGACCGACAACCATTGCTTCCATACCCATTGCAGACCAAGGTTCAAAATTGATCTGAGAGCTTTGAGCCGGTTGTTCGGGCAATGAATTGCGCGCAAGAGGATTAAATTTACCACTGCGCATTAAATCGGAGCTAATGACATTAGCTACATCTTCAGGCACAGAACTATCCGTTTTAAACGGCACGACAGCGATAGGACGGCCACTATCTAAACCACCAGTTACTAAGATATTGAGTTCAGCCATTGCAGATTGACTAACCCACAACCATGTTACCAATGCCATCAAGAGTTTTTTCATCTTTAACATTTCCCGGTTGTTACAAATTCAACAAATTTATCACATTAGAGGTTGCAGTGTTGCATTGATTGTTCGAGATGCCTCATCAGGAGGTTTCGGGAACTTACCAATCAAATTCACAGCCGTTATGCCTGCTCGGCATACAGATGCATCACCACTGATACATGTAGCACCTAATACAAGTCCATCAGGGGCTAATCGAATCTTAACTATAGCTTCTCGGTTTTTCATGGACTGATCAATCAACATTCGTTGCTGGATCAACTGAGCCACTTTGTCACCATAGCCT
Organism: Tolumonas sp.; assembly: GCA_003251455.1. GTDB lineage: Bacteria > Pseudomonadota > Gammaproteobacteria > Enterobacterales > Aeromonadaceae > Tolumonas. The sequence goes on along the minus strand of QKFI01000349.1, from coordinate 8,692 downwards.
GGATCACCACCACCAGAACCGCCTAATCCCGCGGAATTTGACGGTGTGTTACTTTTCGCGGAAGGCCCTTTAGCTGCGCCTTTCGCGGGTTCACTGGAGTCATTACTATCGCTAAATAATTCATCTTCCAGCTGTTTTGCATCCGCCTTATCTTTCTGCGCTTTTGCTTTGGCTTCTTTAGCTGCTTTTTCTTTCGCTAATTTGTCCTGCTTCGCTTTTTCAGCTTTGGTTTTTGCTTCCTGTTGAGCCTTTTCTTTTGCTGCTTGCTCAGCTTTAGCCTTCGCTGCTTGAGCTGCCTTTTCTTTTGCAGCCTGTTCTGCTTTCTCTTTTGCTAATTTGTCTGCTTTTTCCTTGGCTTCTTTTTCTGCTTTCTCTTTCGCAGCTTTTGCTTCCTGCTCAGCCTTCAATTTCGCGTCAGCAGCTTTTTGATCAGCTAATTTCTTAGCCTGTTCCTGTTTTTTCTTGAGCTCTTCTTGTTTCTTTTGCAGCGCAATTGCTTTTTGCTTTTGTATCTCGTCCTTACGCGCTTGCTCTTTTGCGGCTTTTTCAGTTTCCTGCTGCTGTTTTAACTGTATAGCTTTTTCCAGTTTTGCCTGACGAGCAGCTTCTGCTGCAGCAGCTTTTTCTGCAGCTTCTTCACGTGCAGCTTCCTGCTGTTTTGCTTTCTGCTGTTTCACAAATTGTCTGTGTTGATCAAATTTTAATTGATCAATCACAACGGCGTTAACGATACCACCACCGCCACCACCGCCGGCTGGACGCTTAGGCTTATCCAGATTCCATTTCAGAATAAAGATAAGAATCAATAATAAATGCAGTATGATCGATATAATGACCGGACCACTCATGCCACGTTTCACGACGTGCTTACTCCGTTATTTTTTTTGATCAGAAGGTTGGGTCATTAAACCAACACTTTCTACACCCGCATCTTTGAGTGCTGCCATTAGCTGTACAATTGCGTCGTATCTGACATCTTTGTCACCACCAACAACAACAGGGGCATTTGGATGTGTTTTATGATAATCAGAAACAACACCGGCTAATTGTATTAAGTCAGCCATATCCTGTTCTGCTTCTGAACCTAACATGAGAGAGTAATGTCCGTCTTTATCCACTTGAGCAATGACAGGTGGATCAGAATCTTCAGACAACTGCTCTGATGTTGTCTGAGGCAAATCAACTTTTACGCTTTGCATGACAACTGGTGCTGTTGCCATAAAGATGATCAACAACACCAACATAACGTCGATATATGGAACAACGTTAATTTCTGCGACCGCGCGTCTCTTGCTACGTTTATTGACGTGCATAATTATTCACCCTTGGTGCCTAACTGCCGGTTCAGAATGGTTGAAAACTCATCCATAAAGTTAACATATGCATTATCCAGCCGTTCAACTTTTGTACTGAATCGGTTATATGCAACAACCGCAGGAATTGCAGCAAACAAACCCATCGCTGTCGCAATCAGTGCTTCAGCAATTGGCGGTGCAACCATCGCCAACGATGCATTTTTCACCGCAGATAAAGCGATAAATGCATGCATGATCCCCCATACCGTACCAAACAAACCGATATAAGGACTAATTGAGCCAATCGTTGCTAATAAAGGTAAATGAGTTTCCAGCTCATCAATTTCACGAGACAGAGATACTCGCATCGCACGATAGGTACCATCCATGATCATTTCCTGTTGACGGTTACCGCTGCTATGTAGACGGGCAAACTCTTTGAAGCCAGAATAGAAGATCTGCTCCATTCCACTTATTTCATCCCGGCGGTTCGCGCATTCCTGGTATAAACGATTTAAATCGATACCGGACCAGAAACGCTCTTCAAACGCTTCTGATTCTGCTTTGGCCGCTTTCAGAATTTTGGTTCGTTGCACAATCACAGCCCAGGATGCGATTGACATTGATAGCAGGATCAACATAACAATCTGAACAAGTGGACTCGCCTCAAAGATCAGATTTGTAAAAGATAATTCAGTTGGTTGCACGAAGTATTACTCCACTTACAGCTTCAGGTATAGCAACAGGCTTCATTTGAGAGATTCGGACGCATGCAACAGTTACTGCCGCGGAAACTATCAAAGAGCCGCTTTCATCTATTATTTTTTGTTCAAAAACGATTGATGCCCGCTTCAACTCAGCAACATGACATGAAACATTTAGTTGCTGGTTAAATCGGGCAGCCTGGCGAAATTGGATATCAACATGACGGACGACAAACGCGATATCCTGCTCCAGTAAAGTATCCTGTTCGATACCTAAAGTTCGGAGCCACTCAGTTCGCGCACGTTCCAAAAATTTGAGGTAATTGGCATTATAAACAATGCCACCGGCATCAGTATCTTCGTAATAGACTCTAACTGGCCAGTTAAATTCAGCTGTGCCCATTGGTTCAGCCCTTTAGTATAAAAACGCGCATAATATACCGCAGCGTTATAACGGAAAGAAGGTGATCCTGTTCACTTTATTTTTCCATAATACTATTGAAGTTCTATATGTAGTGCAAGAAAAAACCACCTCTTACTGAGGTGGTTTTATTCGCTTTCATTCCTAGAATCACTTAGTCGTCAACGCGGCGATCCATATTTTCAGTGTGTTCAAGCCATAAGGCGTTGATGATACCGAATGCACAAGCCAGTAATAGGCCGAGAATCCAAGTGAAATACCACATACAACACCTCCTTTCTTAGTACACTGAGTTTTTGTTCTTTTCTACGAACTGGTTGCTGACACGACCAAACATTTTTACGTATGTCCAGATAGTGTAACCAAGCACGATTGGAACAAAAATTGCGGCCGCAAAAGTCATAACAGTTAATGTGTTTTTCGATGAGGTTGCATCCCACATCGTTAAACTATGAACTGGATTCAGACTTGATGGCATGATGAATGGGAACATTGAGAATCCTGCTGTGAGGATCACACCTGCAATCATTAAGGATGAAAACAGGAATGCAAAACCACTCCGGTCAAAACGAGCCGACAGAATTGTAAGCACCGCCATCACTAAGCCACCAATTGGCGCAGCGATCATCCATGGATACAGTGAGTAGTTCTGCATCCAAGCACCGGCTGATACAGCAACATCTTTATTTAATGGGTTAGAAGCTGCTTCAGTACCAGCAAACTTCACAATCGTATAACCATCAATACCATTCGCGATCCAGAAACCAGCCAGAGAAAACAGAACAAATGTTACCAACGCTGCAATCATCGCTGTCTTTCGAGCACGATCGAGCAAATCACCCTCTGTTTTCATCATTAACCAAGTTGCACCCTGAGTTACAAACATACTCAGACTGACCAGACCGGCTAATAAACCAAATGGATTCAACAGTTCAAAGAATGAACCGGTATAAGTTGTACGCATGTACTGGTCAACAGTAAATGGCACACCTTGCAGCAAGTTACCAAATGCAACACCGATAACTGTTGGAGGGACAAAACCACCAATGAACAGGCACCAGTCCCATGTGTGTCGCCAGCGCGGATTTTCCAGCTTTGAACGATAATCAAACCCAACAGGACGGAAAAATAACGCCATCAGGGTCAGAATTAACGCGATGTAAAAACCAGAAAAAGCAGTTGCGTACACCATCGGCCATGCCGCGAACAAGGCACCACCAGCTGTAATTAACCAAACCTGGTTACCATCCCAATGCGGAGCAATGGTATTAATCATGACACGGCGTTCAGTGTCCGTTTTCCCGATGATCGGGAGTAGCGCACCTACTCCCATATCAAAACCGTCAGTGACAGCGAAACCAATCAGCAGCACGCCAACCAGAACCCACCAAATCAGACGTAATACTTCGTAATCAAACATGACGAATTCCTCTTATGCCTGTTGCTGTGATTCAAAGTGATATTTACCCAGTTTCAGGCTACTTGGGCCTTTACGAGCAAATTTAAACATCAGATACATTTCAATAATCAGCAATACGGTATAGAACGCGCAGATACCAATCATTGAGAACAGCACATCAGAAGGCGTCAACGTTGAAGAAGACAGATATGTTGGCAATACTTCACCGATCGTCCATGGTTGACGACCTATTTCAGCCACAACCCAGCCAGCTTCAATCGCGATCCATGGCAATGGAATCCCCCAAAGTAACGCTTTGTATAACCAAGTACGTTCACCAATCGCATGGCGGCAGCTATCATAGAAAGCGAAACCAATCAGGAACAGCATCAGAACACCTGCACCAACCATGATGCGGAATGATAAGAAGACAGGCGCGACAGGCGGGATAGAATCATCTGCAGCCATCTTGATCTGTTCTTCAGTCGCATCAACAATTTTCGGAGTATAAGGACTTAAAAGCAGACCATAGCCAAGATCAACTTTCAACTTGTTGAATTGAGCAATATTTTCCGGTGTTCTTTCGCCCGCCTGCAATTTCTGCAGCAGTGCATATGCTTCAATGCCACGACGGATACGGGCTTCGTTCGCTGTAATCTGATCTTTCAGACCCGGAATTTCTTCGTCAATAGAACGGGTCGCAATAATCCCGGCAACATAAGGGATTTCAACAGCAAAGTGCGTTTCATGATTTTTCTGATCAGGAATACCGAATGCAGTAAATGGTGCTGGCGCTGGATGCGTTTCCCATTGCGATTCGATCGCTGCCAGTTTCGCCTTCTGAACTTCACCCAGACGGTAACCAGATTCATCACCCAGTACGATGACAGAGAGAATCGATGCCATCCCAAATGCTGCGGCAATCGCAAATGAACGACGAGCAAATGGAATATCACGTTTTTTCAACAAGTAATATGAGGAGATACCCAATACAAACATGGAACCACAGGTATACCCTGCAGCAACTGTATGCACGAATTTAACCTGCGCAACCGGGTTGAAGATCAGATCAGCAAAACTCACCATTTCCATACGCATGGTTTCGAAATTAAATTCAGAACCAACAGGGAACTGCATCCAACCATTTGCAATCAGGATCCACAACGCAGAAAGGTTTGTACCAATTGCCATCAACCAAGTTGAAGCAAGATGCTGGCGTTTGGTCAGACGATCCCAACCAAAGAAGAACATCCCGACGAAAGTCGATTCTAGGAAGAATGCCATCAAGCCTTCGATGGCCAACGGCGCACATAGTGAGAATAGTAAGCCCAGTTTGTACCAAACTGGAATTCCATAGTCAGACCTGTGGTTACCCCAAGTGCAAAGTTAATTCCGAATAACTTACCCCAGTATTTAGTCATATCCTTATAGATGGGGTTGTTTGTCATCACATACACTGATTCCATAATCGCCAGTATAAATGTCATACCCAGCGTTAACGGAACGAACAGGAAGTGATAGAGAGCTGTGGCGGCAAATTGTACCCGCGACAGATCAACCACAAGTTCATTGATCATGATTATTCCTCTTCCTCATTTTTAGTGACATTGCAGGTTTGAACATCCAAGTGAATAACTCAGGCATTCCCCCTTAATGTTGCATTTCTTGTGAATGTTATACTATTTGAAAAGATTTTGGATCATTTTTACATGAAATGTATTAAGTTATTCACTTCTATTTAACTCATCCAAAACACTAAGAAATATCTTATTTTACAAGGTGTTAAATAATAAAAAACATTATTATTTTAATAGCAAACAAGAAATTCTGCGGCGAATTATTCGATTTCATTGATTTATCTCAAAAAACAAATGATTCAGAGTTTCGTTATTTGTAAAAAATCACATTTATCCAAATACAATATTGTTATAAGTTTTATATAACTTAATAACAATAATTTAACAAATATCGAAAATTAATTTCTATTGAATGGAAGACAGGGATAATAACTATCCCTGTTTTTCAGGAGAGACGAGACCGAAATGCAGATATGCGCGAGGGGTCGCGATGCGACCACGCGGAGTGCGTTGTAAAAAGCCCTGTTGAATTAGATACGGTTCAAGCACATCTTCTATGGTTTCTTTTTCTTCACCAATCGCAGCCGCTAAGTTTTCCACACCAACCGGACCACCCAAAAATTTTTCCATGATGGCGAGTAGTAGTTTCCGATCCATATAATCAAAACCGGCATCATCTACATCAAGCATATCTAGCGCCTGCGCAGCAATCAGATCTGAGATATAACCATCTGCTTTGATTTCTGCAAAATCTCGCACCCGTCGCAACAGACGATTTGCAATTCGCGGTGTACCGCGAGAACGTTTAGCGATTTCAAAAGCGCCCTGCACGTCGATTGGCAGCCCCAGACAATCAGCGCTTCGTTTCACGATCGTGGCGAGATCCTCAACTTTATAGAATTCAAGACGTTGGACGATCCCAAAACGATCACGTAGTGGTGAAGTCAGGGAACCTGCTCTGGTTGTTGCGCCGATCAGGGTAAACGGTGGCAAATCAAGCTTGATTGATCGGGCAGCAGGACCTTCCCCTATCATGATATCGAGCTGATAATCCTCCATTGCTGGATATAGTACCTCTTCAACCACAGGGCTGAGACGATGGATTTCATCGATAAATAACACATCATGCGGTTCAAGATTTGTCAGCAACGCAGCTAAATCGCCAGCCTTTTCTAAGACCGGACCTGAAGTTGTTTTGATATTAACGCCCATTTCATTCGCAACAATATTTGCGAGCGTGGTTTTCCCCAACCCAGGAGGGCCAAAAATCAGGACATGGTCCAGTGCTTCAGCACGACGACGCGCAGCCTCAATGAAGATTTCCATCTGTGAGCGTGCTTGATCCTGACCTTGATAATCAGCAAGTAATTTAGGACGGATCGCACGATCCAATTGTTCTTCTTCCGAAGTTTCCGGACTTGGGGCGATTAAACGATCAGCTTCAATCATGACTAAGCCTTATAACATTGACTTGAGTGCTTCGCGGATCACGGATTCAACCGTCATTTCCGGCTTCATAACTTTACTCACTACCATGCTTGCTTGCTGAGGTTTATAGCCCAAAGCCAGTAAAGCTGCGATCGCTTCTGATTCAATCGTATCTGTAATTGCTTGCGCAGAAGCAACCTGATCTGCAGGTGCTGCATCAGTATAAGGCGTAAATAAATCGTGTGAGGTCCAGCCTTTCAGTCGGTCTTTCATTTCAACAATGAGACGTTCCGCCGTTTTCTTTCCAACTCCAGGCAGTTTGACCAGTGAAGAAACATCTTCCCGTTCAACGCAGGCAACAAATTGAGTCGCAGACATACCGGATAAAATAGCTAACGCGAGCTTTGGACCAACACCATTTGCTTTCAGTAATTCACGAAAAAGCTGACGTTCTTGTTTGGTGTTAAATCCATAGAGTAATTGTGCATCTTCACGGACAACAAAATGCGTAATGATTGTGGCGGATTCACCGACAGCGGGTAATTCATAAAAACAGGTCATGGGGAGCTGAAGTTCATAGCCGACGCCATTTACATCGAGCACAACCTCAGGTGGTGATTTCTCAATAATGATGCCTTGTAACCGTCCAATCACCGCTCAATCTCCTCACAGATATTCTGCCGGATAGCATAATGAATAACTGGATGAACATCCAGTTATTCAGGTAATTATCGAAGACGACCTCTGACGGTACCATGTACCTTTCCAGCCATTCGAATCAGGCTTTGTTGGGTATGGGTATGACATAATGCAACAGCTAAGGCATCAGCAGCATCCGCTTGTGGGCAAGCTGGCAATTTCAGTAATTGTTTGACCATATGCTGCACCTGTTCTTTATCTGCAGCACCAGTCCCAACCACAGATTGTTTTACTTGGCGCGCCGCATATTCAGCAACTGGTAACCCGGCATTCACCGCAGCAACAATTGCGCATCCCCTTGCCTGCCCAAGTTTCAGCGCTGAGTCCGGGTTTTTTGCCATGAACACCTGTTCAATAGCAAACAGATCGGGCTGAAATTGGATGATGACTTCAGATACCCCATCATAGATTTGTTTTAACTTATCGGATAACTGCGCTCCACTCGTACGAATACAGCCGGAACCCAGATATTCAACTCGCCCGCCCAGCTGACGGATAACACCATAACCGGTAATTCTGGAGCCGGGATCAATGCCAAGAATAATAGGCATAGGAATAAGTACTCACTTTTATTGATTCACACTCAGCGTAACACGCGGAAAAAAACAAGGGAGCCTAAGCTCCCTTGTTATCAAGAATAAATCGCAGAATTATTCCAGAGTCGCAGCGACTTCATCAGACATGGTGCCGTTGTGATAAACTTCCTGAACGTCATCCAGATCTTCCAACATATCGATCAAACGCATCAGTTTTGGTGCATCGTCTGCGTTCAGATCAACTTCTGTACTTGGAATCATGCTCACAGCTGCGTTGTCTGGTTTGAAACCAGCAGCTTCTAAACCATCCAACACTGTACCGAAATCAGCTGGTGAGGTGTAAACGTCGATAGAACCATCATCGTTGGTTTCGACATCATCAGCACCAGCTTCCAATGCTGCTTCCATCAGTACATCTTCATCTGCTTCCGCGAAAGAAATTACACCTTTCTTAGTGAACAAATAAGCAACTGAACCATCAGTGCCTAATGAACCACCACTTTTCGTGAACGCATGACGCACACCAGAAACAGTACGATTACGGTTGTCTGTCATACACTCAACCATGACCGCTGTGCCCGCCGGACCGTAACCTTCATAGACTAAGGTTTCCAGTTCAACACCATCGTCACC
>QKFI01000206.1 GCA_003251455.1 Tolumonas sp. | reverse complement strand
GTGCTGATCGGCGCCTATTTTTATATGCGTTATCGTCAGATATTTGCCGGAACAACAGATAAAGAGAATCCATCATGATGAACAAAATCCTGTTGGTTTGCTGTCTGATGATGTCGTTGTTGGTTTCATCCTCAGAACCTTCGGCAAATAAATTCAGTCGTCTTGTGCTCGTTCCAGAATCAACCGAGATGCAATTGCTGGCAGTATCACTCGATGAAACGATTTATGCGGCCAGTGACAGAGGCTTTCATGATCTTCGTCTGCACGATCAAACCGGAGACGAAATTCCTTATTTATTACAAAAAAGCGTAGAACGTAAATCAGTCACCCATCATAAACCGATCAATAGTCTCACTGATACACTTCAAAAATCCGGCGAGAAGGGGATAGAGATCTTACTGACACTAGACAAGAATGAAGACACAGCCGATGGATTGACAATTGTGACCAACCAGCGTGATTTTGAATATTCACTGCAGATTTTTGGATCAGATGACAAAAAGAACTGGCAATTACTGGTCGATAACGCACTCATCTATGACTACTCACAGTTCATGAATTTCCGTAACCGGGATATTGAGTTGCCGGAAAACTCCTTCCGGAATTTCAAAATTATGATCGCCAAACCAGTGCAAAGTCAGGCTGGAGCATTCGTGTTGCAAACCCAAATGCATGATGGTGAAGAAGCACTTCAATACAGTGAACAGATTACCGTGCATCAGCAGCCATTACATATAGAACAGATTGCTTTTTGGCATAATGAAACAGAATCATTGCCGGAATCTGAGCAAAGTTTCGATTATCCAATCCAAAAATACACAATTACTCAGGATACGAAAAACAAAACCACTCAGGTAAATATTGACGGAAATCTGCTTCCGCTGAATGGGTTCAAAATGAAATTCAGCACGCCTAATTTCAACCGCCGGGTTTATCTGCAGATGCCATTCACTCGTGGCAAAGTATCTTCGATGGTCACTATCGCGCGAGGTCAACTCGAGGCACTTCATTTCGAAAAATTAAATCTCGAAAACACGACGCTCTTTTTTAATGATCAAAGACAAAAAAATTACCTACTGGTTATCGAAGATCAGGATAACCCACCGCTCACCCTTGAAAGCATCACCGGCATTGGCCCTCGTTATCAGTTGGTATTTTTGTCTCTGCCTGATCATGTCTATCACCTGACGTACGGCATGCCGAAGTCTGAACGACCACGGTATGAAGTAGCCGCGATAGAAACGTTGTTACGCCGAGGCTATCAGACAACAGAGGTGAAACTGGATCCGAACGTCGAGTTATTGAGTAACGATGAAAGCGTGCTATCGACCGAATTTCTGAATAGTGGGTTATTCCTGAGCATCATGATTGCGATCATGGTGGTGGTGCTGGGCTGGAGCCTCTACCATGTGGCCGTGCGGATAAAATGATGAAGATTCCCCTGCAAGTGGCTTAGACACGAGCAGGAGAATCTGAGTGACGGCACACTAACGAGCAATTTTTCTCGCTTTCTGAATCGTGTCAATTGTGGTTCGAACTGTCAGATAGCCGATGAAAATGTTGGCAGCGATAAAAATCGGGATCGATAACGTCTGCGCTGCAGTAACACCCGCAGCAGCCAGTTTTAGTCCGCTAACGGTTGTGGCTGCCACGCCAAAGCTATAGGCCCAATAGGAGAGGGCGAAAGTTTGGGCGCCTAGCCATTTACTCAATCGCAGACCCAACAATAACTGGAATAAACCATACCCCCAGAGCATCAGTAGCCACGGGGCAGAACTGCCGGGCATCAGCAGTAAGCTTGCCATCGAACAAACAACGGGAGGTGCGAACTGAATACCTAACAATGGTCGTTGTGCTATTGGCATACTTTTGGGGTGCCATAATCGTTGCACGATCAACGATTCGAGTGCCAGCCATGAAAATACGCCAGCACCTAAAAATAGCCATCCCCAGTCAGGCCGACCTAAAGCGCCAAGAACGGCTGCACTGGTAAAATTCCCCGCTACAGTCGGCAGATACAATGTAGGTGCAGTATCGAGCGTATCTCGCCCACCTTGCCAGAGCGTGCCGGTATGCCATAAAGCAAAACATAAATGCCAACTGATCCCAAAACACGCAAGTACCAGCGCTGCTGTATATGAATAAGGAATCACAGCTAAGACAATCAGCAAAGTCGATATGCCAAGCAATGCTGGTGTGCTGCCTTGGATCGGATGTAAAAACTCGGCTTTTACTTGTTCAAAGTGCCGAACTGCCTGAAAAAAGTAACGTAACAAGAGGAATGTCCAGACCAGAGTCGCAAGTAGTAGCAGCGACTCACCAATCTGAGATGGAACTTGCCAAAGGTGAACGGCAATCCGCCATGCCTGCCCAAGACCGGATAAGCCCAATACCATGCCAAAAAATGAAGCGGGAATTAATTTCGGAGTCATTATTTTTCGAAAGCCATTATGTGGATTGTTCCAGTGATGAAGGTGAAATTCTTATTTTCAATTTCAACCCGGGCCAATGATGCCATGTCTTAATTGTGGGTAAAACACAAACATGAACTACTTCCGGAACGCGAACATTTTTCTTGGTGGATCACTTCCTTGTGATCTCAACTCGTCGAATGAGTTATATGTCTCCGGAACCAAAAGCTTCTGCAAATATCTTGTCTGAACTGACACCGGCTTGTTTTAATTCACTGATGTAATGGCGCATAAATCCGACAGGACCACACAAGTAGTATTCTGCCTCTGTATGATTTTGTGGTAGCACGCTTTCGAGTACATATGGGGTCTGAGCAATATGTGGGGTTTGTTCTGACAACTGATCATAAAAGAAACTGACTTTCATGTTGTTTTCTTTCGCCAATTGCTCGGTATGTTCCCGGAATGCATGAACTTGTTGATCACGCGCTGAATGTACAAAATGAATTTCTCGCGAGCTCTTTGTTTTCACCAAGTGATTCAGCATGGCAATCATGGGTGTGATACCGACGCCACCACTGAGAAACACAACTGGCGCTGCGCTGTTTTCGTTCAGATAAAAATCACCATAAGGGGATGATAATTCTACAATCTGGCCTTCCGCATAATGATCATGCAGCAGGTTAGAAACTTTACCCTCTGGTTTTTGCGTGTTTGATGTTTCCCGTTTGACCGAGATCCTCAGATGATCATGTCCCGGCGCATCCGAAAGACTATATTGACGTGGCTGGAATAAATCCCACTCTTCGACATATAGGCGCACGCTGATGTATTGTCCGGGGCGGAATAGAGGGACTTTGCCTCCATCCAATGGTTCAAAATAGAATGAGGTGATTTCGTCACTTTCCTTCTCTTTTCGGCTGATTCGGAATGGTCGCCAGCCAGTCCAGCCACCCTCGGCTTCAATCGCTTGCTGATAAAGATCCGACTCCATATTGATGAACAGATCGGCCAGCGATGTATAAGCGGCAGCCCAGGCATCAATCAGTTCAGGTGTTGCTCCTTCGCCCAATACTTCTTTGATGGAGGCCAGCAGATGCTTGCCAACAATTGCATAATGTTCTGCGCGAATATGCAGACTCACATGCTTATGAGCAATGCGTTCTACGACGGGAAGTATTACCGACGGATCGTCAATATTCTCAGCATAGGCAAGCACCGCACCAGCTAACGCTTCCTGCTGGCGCCCGGAATTTTGATGCCCCTGATTGAATATATTTTTCAATTCAGGGTTATGCGTAAACATCCGCTGATAAAAATGGCGAGTCAGGGCGACACCACTGCTGCGTAAAACTGGAACGGTGGCACGGATCAGTGCTTTTTGCTGTTCATTCATTATTTTTTCCTCGTACGCTATCTGACTTAAATTGCGGCTAACGCTGCCGGGAATAACACATTGTTTTCCAGATGAATGTGGGCCATCAGATCTTCTTTCAGTTGGGTCAGTCCGGTATAGAGTGCTCGCCAGGTGACGCAGGCAAAAGGTGGCGGGGTAATATCGTTCGTCAGACGTAAAATGACGTCGAGGTTCTGGCCATGATCGTCATGTTCATGTTGCATAACCATGATGGGACCTCTGGCAAATTCATAATTACCAGATTTAAGTAACGGGAACAGGATCTGCTCTTCTTTCTGCATATGATTTTCTAATTCATCCCGCATCAATTCTAAATGCGCAGCCAATCCATTCGGACAATCAGCGCGTTCGCCATGTACGTGTTCGACACGTTTGGCCAAACGAGCTAATTCAGGGAGCTGAATGCGATGAACATCATGATAACGTTGCAAAATATGTTCAATGAGCTCTGAAGGTGAGTTTTGTCGCCGCTTTCACTTTGTAACTGAGACACGGCATCTAAATCAGCAATGATTTCTTCAGCGGTGAAATTGCGACCTTCGATTGAATCCGCCAGACTTTTTTTACCACCGCAGCAGAAGTCCAGTTTGTATTTATGAAATATGCGGGTAGCGCCTGGAATATCACAAGCCAGTTGCGCAAGCGTGGTTTCTAAATAGTTCATGTTCATCTCCGCTGTGAATAGATTGATATGGTGATTTTGATTTCAATCAATTATCTGCACGGAGTATGCCAATATACAATATATTGAATTTAAACGGTTTATTTAAATGCATGGTTAAATTCACCATGAAGTGATAGGGTATAAAAAACCATATAAGGTATTTTTTACCATGATTGCAGATTTACTCATTCGCGATTTGACCAGAGAATTCCCACGAGCAGTGCGACAGGAAAAACTAGTGACTGCAATTCGAAACTATCTTGGATGTGGCGCTGTCGGGTTGCTAAAACTTGATGGCGATTCTCTTTGCCCGGTTGCAGTGGCTGGCTTGGCCCAAGAAACGCTGGGACGGCGGTTTGAAGTTGTCAAACATCCCCGGTTATCTGCAATTTTATCCCAACGGGAGGCCGTACATTTTGAGCCAGAAAGCCGCTTGCCGGATCCGTATGACGGACTGCTTGAAACCAAGGTTGGCGAGCCTTTGCCTGTCCATGATTGTATTGGCATCAGCCTTTATCAGGAAGGGCAGTGCTGGGGTGTGCTGACGCTTGATTCAGTTGATGGTCCGGTTTTTGAAGATCGGGCTAAAGAAACCTTGCAGGAGATTGCCTGTTACTGTGAGGCTGTTATCCGGATGTGTCTGCTGGAAGATGAAATCCGGGCTTTACGGGTCAGTAGCCGGATACAAAATGAACCGGATATTGCCGGTGAAAACGGGGAAAACCTTGAAATTATCGGGCGTAGCCCAGTATTGCTAAAACTGTTACATGAGCTGGATATTGTTGCCGGTTCAGAGTTGCC
>QKFI01000087.1 GCA_003251455.1 Tolumonas sp. | reverse complement strand
TATTGGGTACCACAGTTACTTTTCAGCCTCATTAGTACTTCTCGCCCTGACCGTGAGTTAGATGTCGGGTTAGTGTTATGGGATGTCTATCTGGCTGCCGGAACGAAATTGATTACTACGCTGATCTGTTTTGTCGTGGTGTTCAAATGGCTTGATGTCAATCATGCCATCGTACTGGTGACCTTTGGGCTAATGCTGATAAGTCAGTGGATTATATCGTTAACCCTCAACAATCGTTACTAGGAACTAGCATGGCTTCCACAGGAGAAACGCTTACTTCCCAGGAATATATTGCCCACCATTTGCATCATTTGCAGGTTGGCAGTGGCTTCTGGACGGTAAATATCGACTCCATGGTTTTTTCCGTGGTATTGGGAACCTTGTTTATCTGGTTGTTCCGTAAAGTTGCCGTTCAGGCAACCAGCGGTGTACCTGGTAAATTACAGTGTTTTGTTGAGATGGTGTTCGGGTTTGTGGATGATACGGTCAAAGGGATCTTCCATGGTAAAAATGGATTAATTGCCCCGCTGGCATTAACTATTTTTGTCTGGATCTTTCTGATGAACCTGATGGACTTACTGCCTATCGATTATCTGCCACACCTGGCACAGATCAGCAATATCCCCTACCTGCGCGTGGTTCCATCTGCAGATGTTAACATCACCCTGTCTATGTCGTTTGGTGTCTTTTTCCTGATCCTGTTCTACAGCATCAAGATGAAAGGCTTAGGCGGTTTTATCAAAGAACTGACCTTCCAACCATTCAATCACTGGGCTTTGGTGCCTGTTAACCTGCTTCTGGAAACCGTAACCCTGATCTCCAAACCTATTTCATTGGGTTTGCGACTCTTCGGTAACATGTATGCTGGCGAAATGATTTTCATTCTGATCGCTGCGATGTTGCCTTGGTGGTCTCAGTGGTTCTTGAATGTGCCGTGGGCTATCTTCCACATTCTGATCGTTTATCTGTCAATGGCCAGCGAAGAACATTAATTTTTTTGAACATTGTTTAGTTTAAATATTTACGGAGAGAAATCATGGAGATGTTATTCATCGCTGCGGGTCTGATGATGGGTCTGGCTGCTATCGGTGCGGCTATCGGCATCGGTGTTCTGGGTGGGAAATTCCTGGAAGGTGCGGCTCGTCAGCCTGATCTGCTGCCACTGCTGCGTACCCAGTTCTTCATCGTAATGGGTCTGGTTGACGCGATCCCTATGATTGCAGTTGGTCTGGGTATGTACGTAATGTTCGCGGTTGCAAAATAAGTTTTAACCGGAATATTTGATTATTTTTAAGATGGGAGATGGGCAGTGAATATCAATGCAACCATCCTCGGCCAGACGATTGCTTTCATCATTTTTGTCTGGTTCTGCATGAAGTTTGTATGGCCGCCACTGATGGCTGCTATCGAAAAACGTCAGAAAGAAATCGCTGACGGTATTGCTTCTGCAGACCGTGCTAAAAAAGACCTGGACCTGGCTCAAAACAAAGCCATGGAACAGATCAAGGAAGCAAAGCAGCAAGCCGCTGAGATTATCGAGCAGGCAAACAAACGCCGTGCTCAATTAATTGATGAAGCCAATCAGGAAGCGATGGCAGAACGGGAAAAAATCCTGTCTCAGGCCAAAGCGGAAATTGAGGCTGAACGCAACCGTGCGAAGGAAGAACTGCGTAAACATGTTGCTGCATTGGCAGTGGCAGGCGCAGAAAAAATTCTGGAGCGTCAGCTCGACGTAGCGGCAAACACCGCGATCGTTGACAAGCTGGTTGCTGAACTCTAAGGGGGCCCGGGGCTATGTCTGAAGTGACAACCATTGCGCGCCCCTACGCCAAAGCAGCGTTCGATTTTGCTGTTGAGCAAAAGGCTGTTGAAGCTTGGAGCACCATGTTGTTTTTTGCGGCAGAAGTTTCAAAAGACGACACCATGCAACAGGTGATCAATAG
>QKFI01000360.1 GCA_003251455.1 Tolumonas sp. | reverse complement strand
TAAAATCCCACAAGTTTGTGGTGCATTAGACGAAGCTCTGAAAGCTCTGGACGCAGACCGTGAGTTCTTAACTCGTGGTGGTGTATTCTCTGATGACTTCATCGACGCTTACATTGAGCTGAAAACAGCTGATGTTGACCGCGTGCGTATGACGCCACATCCAGTTGAATACGAACTGTACTACTCTGTATAACAGTTCACGTTTCAGAAAAAACCCGCTCCGGCGGGTTTTTTTTTGCACGATATTTATTCAAACTAAGTCTTTAAATAACAAAAAAGAGAGCCAAAAATGAAAAAAGGGATTTTATTCTTTACCGGTATGACAGCATTTTTTTTGACGCAAACTTTTGCGGATGAGGTTTATTACTGGAAAGACAAAAATGGCGTAACACACTTCAGTGATGCACCGCCTGCCGAACAAAAAACGCAATCTCGTCAGATCGATATAATTAATCCCTCTGTTCCGGCTTTACCCATTCCCCAACAAAATGTAGTCACTCCTACACAAGCAGAGCCTAAATCACCTGAATACACACTTACCATTACCTCTCCCATCAACCAGGAAACCATCCGCAGTAATGAAGGTAAGATTAATGTTTCTGTCAACATCGCTCCGGAAACGCCCCAGAACGGTGAAGTGATGCAACTGTTAGTCGATGAAAAACGCTTTGCTTGCGATGTTGAAACTGGTAGTTGCCAAGCATTTGAAATTGACCGGGGAGCTCATCAATTGAAGACTGAGTTATTCAACAAAAATGGCAATGTAATTTCTTCGTCTAATACAGTCTCAGTATATTTATTCAAGACAACTCAATTGAATCGTCAATTAAGGCGTCAATAAACCGAAGACAACACATCGGATGATTTATCAAATCAAGACGACTTGAATAAAAAATTAAAAGAAAACAGCTCAGTTACAAAATAAAAACGGCAAGGTACTTGCATATTCAGATACAGTCACAGTTTATTTATTCAGAGCCATAGCCAAACAGTAATTTATTTACTGCATTAAGCACTATAATGGCTCCTTTGCACCATTAATGCACAACCAGAGCACAATGATAGTGCGTTCTGTATGGGAGAACAGCGTTGTGAATGGCCGGTCGGATATTCCTAAATTATTGTTGGAAAATTTACTAACCGCGGTCTTGTTGCTGGATAAGCACCTGATAGTGAGATATATCAATCCTGCAGCGGAGCAGCTACTGGGGATCAGCTCACGTCGTATTCTTGATCACTCACTGGAACAGGTTGTCGATTACATATCGCTTGATCTTGATCGCTTACGCCACTGTTTGACGCAGGGTCAAGGATTTACGGATAACGAAGTGACGCTGGTTGTGGAAAACGAACCTCGCAGCGTTGAAGTCACCGTTCTGGCGCTCTATGACCAACAGGAACAGTTTGCATTAATGGAGTTACGCAAGATTGATCAGCAAAAGCGGATCAGTCAGGAGCAACAACAACATGCGCAACAACTTGCAGCCCGGGACCTAGTCAGAGGGTTAGCCCACGAAATCAAAAACCCACTAGGTGGATTACGTGGTGCAGCACAGCTTTTAGAAAAAGCGTTACCCGATGAGCAGTTAAAAGAATATACCGGCATTATCATTGCGCAGGCTGACCGTTTGAGAAATCTGGTGGATCGTCTTCTCGGCCCACAACGACCTGGCCGTCATCATGTACATAATGTCCACTCTGTACTTGAACAGGTTCGACGTTTGGTTGAGCTTGAAATTCCGCCAGGGATAAAAATCGAACGGGATTATGATCCGAGCATCCCAGATTTTGAAATGGAGCCGGATCAGTTGCAGCAGGCGTTTCTGAATATTGTTCGCAACGCTGTGGAAGCAATGCAGGGTAACGGAACCATCAAGCTGAAAACACGGACTGTTTTTCAGATCACGATCCATGGAAAGCGTTATCGTCTCGCTGCGGAAATTCGCATCATTGATGATGGTCCGGGAATTCCTGAAAGTATTCGTGACACCTTATTTTACCCGATGGTTACCGGGAAAGAGGGTGGAACCGGCTTAGGGTTATCTATCGCTCAAAATCTAATTGATCAGCATAAAGGTCGGATTGAATGTGTTAGTTGGCCGGGACACACCGAATTTTGCATTTATTTACCGCTTAGAAAGTAATAAGGATAAAACACCATGGCAGCCAAGGTATGGATTGTCGATGATGACAGCTCGATTCGTTGGGTACTGGAGAGAGCTCTCAGCGCCGAAAGTTTTGAATGCCAATCCTTTGAGGATGGCGAAAGTTTATTGGCCGCACTGGATAATAATCTGACAATACCGGATGTAATTGTTTCTGATATTCGGATGCCAGGTATTGATGGTTTATCTCTATTACAGCAGATCCAGAACAAACAACCTGATATTCCAGTCATCATCATGACTGCACATTCCGATTTAGACAGTGCAGTGAATGCTTATCAAAGTGGCGCCTTCGAATATCTGCCAAAACCATTTGATATCGATGAGGCAGTTGCTTTAGTTCAGCGTGCTGAAAGTCATTTACGTGAACAACGCAATAAACGTCGTGCTCGTCAGCAGGTAACAACCACAGCACCAGAAATCATTGGTGAAGCACCTGCCATGCAGGAAGTTTTCCGAGCGATTGGTCGTTTGGCTCGTTCTTCGATTTCTGTATTGATCAACGGTCAGTCTGGTACAGGTAAAGAACTGGTTGCTCATGCGCTACATCGTCATAGCCCTCGAGCAAGCAAACCATTCATTGCTTTGAACATGGCTGCTATCCCGAAAGATCTGATTGAATCAGAACTGTTTGGTCACGAAAAAGGTGCATTTACCGGTGCCAACAATATTCGTCAGGGTCGTTTCGAACAGGCGAATGGTGGCACGTTATTCCTGGATGAAATCGGTGATATGCCACTGGATGTTCAGACGCGTTTATTGCGTGTTCTGGCGGACGGTCAGTTCTATCGTGTGGGTGGTCATCAAGCGATTCAGGTTGATGTGCGTATCATCGCAGCGACCCACCAGGACCTGGAAAAACGCGTTGCCGATGGTGATTTCCGTGAAGACTTATTCCATCGTCTGAACGTCATTCGTGTGCACCTGCCTGCATTGCGTGAACGCCGTGAAGACATTCCTAAACTGGCACAGCATTTCCTTCTCCGTGCAGCAAAAGAGTTAAACGTAGAAGCGAAGATGCTGCATTCCGATACAGAAGCTTATATGAGTCGTCTGCCTTGGCCTGGAAACGTGCGTCAGTTAGAAAACGTCTGCCGCTGGTTAACCGTCATGGCATCGGGTCAGGAAGTATTAGTTTCTGACTTACCACCAGAATTGCTGCATCCGGTAGAAGAGCGTCCAGTCGCAGGTAAAGAGCCTGTCTCTATGCGTTGGCAGGATCAGTTACAGCAATGGATTGCACAAAAACTGGCGCGTGGCGAAGTGGATATTCTTTCTGAAGCACTGCCTGAATTCGAGAAAATCATGCTGAATACCGCATTACAGCATACGCATGGCCATAAACAGGAAGCTGCTCGTTTACTTGGCTGGGGTCGTAATACCCTGACGCGTAAACTGAAAGAACTCGATATGAATTAAGATTGATTCTAAAAACAAAAACCCGCTGAAAGGCGGGTTTTTTTATTTCTCGAAGAAAAGTAATGATTAGTAAGCAGGTTGAGTCACAACACCTGAATTTACGTTACTAACCAGAGATGCAGTTGTACGACCACCGGCATCCACTAAACGAACACGAGAACCGATCTGGAAGTTTGGATCCATTTTCTGAACCACGGCGATGGTTTGACCATTGTCCAGACGAATTTCAACTTCCATCCCATTGGTTTTACCCGCTGTTTGGTTCTGAATCGCATTACCAGCCAGACCACCAGCGACAACACCACCAACAGTTGCTAATTGTTTGCCAGTACCACCACCGACTGAATGGCCTAAGATACCGCCGACAACCGCACCAGCAACTGCACCGATTGGCAGATTGCTGCTGTCTTCCTGAATAGCAATAGCGCGAATATTTGTGACCGTACCATAAGAAACATTTTGAACGATTCCTGCACGGTTCGATGCATAGGTTTCACCGGAATAATTGTTGGCACATCCGGCAGCAAAAAGCATTGAAGACATCATGCCTAAAACAACAACTGACTTCAGTTTCATAAGAAGATCCTTACTTGATTCACGTACTGTTGTTGTCAATCCAATCACCAACAACAGCGACCTATCATATTAGCAGCTGCATGTAACATGCCCGTTACTGCTACCGATTCGCCGCCACGATATCGCGTTCAACAAGAAGACGCAATCTGCATCCGGCATGTCCTATATAAAAATGCGGGTATTTTTAACATTCAATGATATTGATTGCTAACCCGCCACGGGATGTCTCTTTATATTTATCTAGCATATCTTTGCCAGTATCGCGCATCGTTGCGATCACTTTATCCAAAGAAATGTAGTGCTGACCATC
>QKFI01000269.1 GCA_003251455.1 Tolumonas sp. | reverse complement strand
CCACGACAACTGGAATCACAATCCAGGGCTCTACCAACTGAGCTATAGCCACCACTGAAGGTTTGTCACACCACTTCCAACATTTCAATTTTCGTGGCACGCCCTACAGGATTCGAACCTGTGACCCACGGCTTAGAAGGCCGTTGCTCTATCCAACTGAGCTGCTAAGGGCGCACGGGAGAAATTTGGTCGGTGATAAAGGATTCGAACCTTTGACCCTCTGGTCCCAAACCAGATGCGCTACCGGGCTGCGCTAATCACCGACTTGAAATCTGTCGAAGCGTGCTGCGACGGGAGCGAATATTAAAGATAGAGCATGGCTAGGTCAAACTCTTTTTTGCAAAAATGTTTTAACCGTTCAGATATTAAACATTCACGTTAAGCATTTGTTTAATACTAACCTTCTTTGAAAAAAAATGAGAGAATACGCACAGCTAAACAAGGTGAGTTGAAGGTATGTCTGCAAATATCATTGATGGAAAGGCGATCGCACTATCGGTACGTCAACGTGTGGCTGCGCGAGTAGCAGAGCGAAAAGCAAAAGGTTTACGCGCGCCAGGCTTGGCGGTAGTTTTAGTTGGCGAGGACCCTGCATCTCAGGTTTATGTCGGTAGTAAACGTAGAGCATGTGAAGAAGTTGGATTTATTTCCCGTTCATATGACTTACCGGCAACAACTTCTCAGGAAGAATTATTATCTTTAGTTGATACATTAAATAATGATCCTGAAATCGATGGCATTCTGGTGCAACTCCCTCTCCCTGCTCATCTTGATTCAACACAAGTCATTGAGCGTATTGTTCCTCATAAAGATGTGGATGGTTTCCACCCATATAATGTTGGTCGTCTTGCACAACGTATTCCTGCATTACGTCCATGTACCCCGAAAGGTATGATGACATTACTGGAATCAACCGGTGTCGAATTGAGAGGCTTAAATGCAGTCGTCGTGGGTGCATCCAACATCGTCGGTCGCCCAATGACATTAGAGTTATTACTTGCCGGTTGTACCACCACAACATGCCACCGTTTTACCAAAGGTTTGGAACAGTTTGTTCGTCAGGCAGATTTATTAGTTGTCGCAGTTGGTAAACCTGAGTTCATTCCTGGTGAATGGGTTAAACCTGGTGCAATCGTGCTGGATGTCGGGATTAACCGTCTCTCAAACGGAAAACTGGTTGGTGATATTGAATATACCACAGCAGAACAACATGCCAGTTTCATCACCCCTGTTCCTGGTGGTGTCGGTCCGATGACCGTTGCAACGCTGATTGAAAATACGCTGCAGGCATGTGAAGACTATCACAGCTAATTTGAGTGATTTCTAAAGGCCGGTTTATCCGGTCTTTTTTATTGCTGAAATAACCAGATTGTACTGCCTATTTGTAAATAGTTTTCATTATTGATTAATCAACATTCAATCGCTAATATATGAATCGTATACGTTTTATATATGGTCGACACAATGGGAATTGTTAAAATCTCTGATGATTTACATGAAAGTGTTCGTTTAGCCAGCAATGCTTTGTCTCGCTCAATCAACGCACAAGCGGAACATTGGATCAAAATTGGAATGCTGGTTGAACTTTACCCTGAGTTGAATCATGCACAACTTTGTCAGTTATTGATTGAAGCCGAGTCACAAGGTGGAATGAATATTGCGAATCTGCTTTCTCTCAAAAATAACAATATAAATACCACTACCCTTTCTGAGTCCGGGGAACATTAATGAGAGCCTCCATTCCGTTAAGAAACAAAGAGCAAATCGAAAAAGCACGTATTGCTGGTGCATTGGCAGCAGAAGTACTGGCGATGATCACACCTTATGTTAGACCCGGCATCACGACTGAAGAACTGGATCAACTTTGCTACGACTATATCGTACATAAACAAAAAGCGATTCCAGCCAATGTGGGTTATCACGGTTATAAAAAAACAATTTGTGCGTCTGTGAACCATGTTGTCTGTCATGGTATTCCGGACAATTATGCCTTGCAGGAAGGCGACATTGTGAACATCGACATCGCTGTGATCAAGGACGGTTGGTTCGGTGATACAAGTCGTATGTATTACGTTGGGCAACCGAGCCCTGAAGCCAAACTATTATCAGAAACGACGCACGAAGCAATGTGGGCTGGTATCAAGGCTGTTCGCCCTGGGGCTTCATTAGGCGACATTGGTTATGCGATACAAACCGTCGCTCATCGTGAAGGTTTTAGTGTGGTTCGAGAATATTGTGGTCATGGCATCGGCACCACATACCATGATGAGCCACAAGTGCTGCATTACGGCCAAGCAGGCACTGGCACCAGATTGAAACCCGGTATGATATTTACCATAGAGCCAATGCTGAATGCTGGAAAAAATGCAGTAAAAACGTTAAGTGATGGTTGGACTGTGATCACAAAAGATCGGTCATTATCAGCACAATGGGAACATATGGTTGTTGTGACAGATGATGGTTTCGACATTCTGACCACCTGGCCTGATATCAAAGAGCCAAATAATCCAGCGTTTTCATAAAATTATATTCCGGCTATCAAACGCTTCAGATAGCCGGAAATTTATGCCGGAAAAGTAATACTGACTTGTAAACCTGACGGTTGCTGCCTGTTTTTGATTTCCAGTCGGGCATGATGGATCACACAGATACGAGCCACAATATTCAGACCTAAGCCTAATCCATTCCCTCGCATATCGAATCGCTGATAGGCGTTTGTTAAAGCCTCAATTTTCTCTTCATCCACACCGCGACCATGATCGCTGACCGTTAATCGCCAGCCCTTTTCAACGGCTACCAGATCAATGTCTATGTCAGAGTTCTTGTCAGCATAACGGCTACAGTTTTCGAGCAGGTTTCTGATCAATAACATTAATAATGTTTTATCCCCCTGAATTCTGGCTGAATCAGGTAATTTCAAAACCATAGACTGATGTACCGGACGCAAGATCTCTTTAAATTCACATTCAGCGTGCTTCAAAACATCGGTCACCAAATCGATCTCGTTGTTTAATCCGATGACCATGTTTTGCTCTAATCTAGCCATTGTCAGCAGCTGTTCAATGGTGCGTTGCATATCATCTAGACGTGCAATCAGCGGATTAATATCTTCAGGATGATCAAGAGCCAGTAATTCCAAGTTCAAACGAATGCCTGCAATCGGGGTGCGTAATTCATGTGACACATCGGCGGTAAACTGACGTTCGCGATTAAATGCCATCTGCATTTTTTCAATCAGCTCATTGAGTGCCTGAGTAATGGCTTCTACTTCCTGATTAGATTGCTGACACTCGAATAATTTCAGGTGGGTGACATTTTGTTTTTTCAGATCCTGCGTCAGCTTTTTCAGTGGTGCGACGATATGACTAATCGAGAAACTACTAACCAACAAACTGCAAACAAATGCTATCAGTGCAGGAACAAATAATGCGGCAACGATTTCCCAGTTAAAAGGCTCTACCTGATTCAGATAGTCTGGATGTGAAGCGGCTTTGTGCAATGCTCTTTCTATGAGCTCCTGTACTTCATGTAAAAGCCAGAAACTGGTTGTCACTAATGTCACCAATAAAATAAGTCCGTTACTGAAAACCAGCTTATTCGAAAGGTTATTGAGGTTAAATTTCAAGACGATACCCCTCACCACGAACAGTCTTTATCCGATCAGTTCCAATTTTCTTTCTCAGATGATGGATGTAGACCTCAAGCGTATTAGAACCAATATTATTGTCCCAATCATATAAATCTTGCTGTAAACGATCGCGATTCACGGTTTTTCCTGCATGCAAGAGCAAGCGACGGAGAATAGCAAACTCCATACGCGTCAACGTTAACTCGACATTCGAAAGCCATGCCTGATGATGGGTCATATCTAATCGGAATTCACCGATCTCGACCAGATTATCAGTCTGATCAAAACGTCTGCGCATTAATGCCCTAACGCGAGCAACCAGCTCAGCCAAAGCAAAGGGTTTCACTAAATAATCATCCGCACCACTATCAAGCCCTTTGACTTTGTCTTCAATTGCATCGCGTGCAGTCAAAATTAAAACCGGAAATTTCTTACCCGACTGACGCCAATGTTTTAATAAGGTCAAGCCATCACCATCCGGTAAACCCAAATCGAGGATCACTAACTCATAATCATCTATCATGCAATTTTGAGCCTGACGAATTGAACTCAGCACATCACAACTATACATCTGTTGCTCCAATGCTTTCTTCAGTCCATTTGTCAGAAGTGCATCATCTTCAATTAATAAAATTTTCATTATTCAACTTCTAAAATGTTTTTTGATATTTAGAGCGTGTTTGACTTTAGTATAGGCTTATTCTATATATCCATTGATATTAACTTCTTCTTTTTCAAGTCATTTTCAGGAATCATGGCATTGAAAGTATTTTGGCTTGTACTCTGTTTATTGGTTGTCTCTCAAGCAGCCCCAGCCTCCACCTCTCTTTCTTTTTTGAGTGAAGACAATCCTTGATGGAAATCAAGAACCAGCAGGTTTTTCAGTTGAGCTCTTAAATTTGATCTGGATAGAAATGAATGAACCCCGTCATACCATGGGCAAGAGCTTATTTCCTGACTCAAAAAGAGCAAAATACAGTACTTTTTGCGACAAGCAGAACCCCGGGGCGTGAAAAGTCATTTAAATGGGTCTGCCCAATTAGTTTTGCCGATGTGGTTTTAATTGGACATAAAAACCATGCAGACAAGGATTCTCGCCCTCTGAAAGAATTATCGATTGGTGTCGTTCGCGCAGACATTGCTGAAGAAGTCGTTACCAAACAGTTACCCCAAAGTTCAAACCTGGTTCGGGCTCGGAATGTAGAACAGCTTTTACGGTTATTGGAGCGAAATAAAGTGGATGTCATCGCAACCTACAGCACCGTAGCGTATACAAGTATGCAATATCTGGGGATGGAGCCAATTCACTATCCAATCATTCGAAAACTATATGAACAGCAAGACTGTTATGCGTTCAATAAAAACATCGAT
>QKFI01000330.1 GCA_003251455.1 Tolumonas sp. | reverse complement strand
CCGCCGATGTCTGGTACAAAAATGTCTTTAGACATGAAATATCCCCTTATGCGTGCAGCGGGTTGATCTTGTCAGCGTCGATACCGAATTTCGCGATTGCTTCTGCAACCACTTTCTTATCAACGGTACCTGCTTTCGCCAGCTCGGTCAGAGCAGCAACAACGATGTATGCTTCGTTCACTTCGAAGTGACGACGCAGGTTCTCACGGCTGTCAGAACGACCGAAACCGTCAGTACCTAATACACGGTAGCTGCTTGCTGGAACGAAGTTACGAACCTGGTCAGCAAATGACTTCATGTAGTCAGTTGCAGCAATAGCAGGAGAAGTACCCATCACCTGAGCGATGTAAGGAACTTTCTGTTCGCCTTCCGGATGCAGCATGTTGAAACGATCTGCTTCCTGACCTTCGCGAGCCAGTTCGTTGAAGCTGGTTACGCTGTACACATCAGAACCGATACCGTAGTCAGCAGCCAGGATCTGACCAGCACGACGTACATAATTCAGGATTGAACCACAACCCATCAACTGAACATGGCCTTTCTTGCCTTCGTTCGCTTCCAGTTTGTAGATACCTTTACGGATACCTTCTTCAGCGCCTTCTGGCATTGCTGGATGCTGATAGTTTTCGTTCAGTGTGGTGATGTAGTAGTAAATGTTTTCTGGGTTATCACCGTACATACGGTTCATACCGTCTTGCATGATGACCGCAACTTCGTATGCGAATGCAGGGTCATAGCTCACGCAGTTCGGGATAGTGCCAGCAAGGATATGGCTGTGACCGTCTTCGTGTTGCAGACCTTCACCGTTCAAGGTTGTACGACCAGAAGTCGCACCTAACAGGAAGCCACGAGCCTGCTGGTCACCTGCTGCCCATGCCAGGTCGCCGATACGTTGGAAACCGAACATTGAGTAGTAGATGTAGAATGGGATCATTGGGCAATCGTTGGTGCTGTATGAAGTTGCAGCAGCCAGCCATGATGACATTGCACCCAGCTCGTTGATACCGTCTTGGATCACCTGACCTTTCACGTCTTCTTTGTAGTACGCAACCACTTCTTTATCTTGTGGGGTGTACTGCTGACCGTGCGGGCTGTAGATACCGATTTGACGGAACAGACCTTCCATACCGAAAGTACGCGCTTCGTCAGCCAGGATTGGAACGATACGCTGACCAACTGATTTGTCTTTCAGCAGTACGTTCAAGCTACGAACGAAAGCCATGGTAGTAGAAATTTCGCGAGTCTGTTCGCCCAGAATTGCGCTGAATGCTGACAACTCAGGGATGTCCAGTTTCACGGAAGTCTGAGTCAGACGAGTCGGCAGGTAACCTTTCAGTGCCTGACGATGTTCATGTACATATTTGTACTCTTCTGAACCTTCCTCCAGTGACAGATAAGGCAGTTCAGCCAGTTTGTCATCAGCAACAGGCACATGGAAACGATCACGAACGTGACGGACAGAGTCCATTTCCATTTTCTTAACTTGGTGAGCAATGTTACGCGCTTCACCGGCTTCACCCATACCGAAACCTTTGATGGTTTTCGCCAGGATCACAGTCGGTTGGCCTTTTGCAGCCTGAGTTGCTTCTTTGAATGCAGCAAACAGTTTCACTGGATCGTGACCACCACGTTTCAGAGCGAAGATCTGGTCGTCAGTCCAGTCAGCCACTAATGCAGCGGTTTCTGGGTATTTACCAAAGAAGTGTTTACGAACGTATGCACCATCTTTTGATTTGAATGTCTGGTAGTCACCATCCAGTGTTTCGTTCATCAGCTGGATCAGTTTGCCAGAAGTATCTTTCGACAGCAGCGTATCCCATCCTGTGCCCCACAGAACTTTGATGACCTTCCAGCCAGCACCACCGAAGACACCTTCCAGCTCGTTGACAACTTTACCGTTACCAATAACTGGGCCATCCAGACGCTGCAGGTTACAGTTGATCACGAAAATCAGGTTGTCCAGTTTTTCACGAACTGCAATTGTGATTGCGCCTTTTGATTCTGGCTCATCCATTTCACCATCACCCAGGAAAGCGTAAACTTTCTGTTCTGAGCAATCTTTGATGCCACGGTTGGTCAGATATTTCAGGAAACGAGCCTGATAAATTGCGCCAACAGGACCCAGACCCATCGAAACAGTTGGGAACTGCCAGAAGTCAGGCATCAGTTTAGGATGCGGATATGAAGACAGACCTTTGCCGTCTACTTCCTGACGGAAGTTATCCAGCTGATCTGCACTCAAACGACCTTCAACGAAAGCGCGAGCGTAGATACCTGGGCTGATATGGCCCTGGAAATAAACCAAGTCGCCACCATCTTTCTCGTTACGTGCACGGAAGAAATGGTTGAAGCACACATCGTAAATTGTAGCGGAAGAGGCAAAGGACGAAATATGACCGCCCAGATCCAACCCTTTCTTCGATGCACGCAATACGATCATCAACGCGTTCCAGCGAACAATAGCGCGGATACGTTGTTCCAGATCGAGTTTGCCTGGATAAGCAGGCTGTTCGGTAGCTGAAATGGTGTTGATATAGTCGGTCAGAATGCTACCACCTTTACCGGCAGCGACCAGACCTGCTTTATTCGCAGCTGAAATAACCTGATCCAGAATGTATTGAGCGCGTTCCGGACCTTCTTCACGTACCAGTGAGTCAAGTGCGGCTAACCACTCTTGAGTTTCAACCGGATCCACATCATTTTTAAGGAGTTCAGACATGGCTGTTTCCTGTGTTTATTGACGGCAATTAAGTTGGGTAAAGTAGAGTTAGCTTTGATGGATCTGGCGAGATGGGCGTTGTGCACGCTCATCTTCACGCTGAATATCCAGCAAAGTATCCTCAATAAATGCCAGGTGCTCATGACAAGCATCTCTGGCTTGTTCAGGATGGCCAGCCAGAATGGCCGCAATCAGGTCAGACCTGTGTTTGCGGATCCGGTTAACCACCCCAGGACGCTGATTCAGTACTTGCAGGTTGCCAAGAATGTTACTTTCCAGTAACTCACGGATTGCCCGCATCAAATGCAGTAACACCACGTTGTGAGACGCTTCGGTCATGGTGAGATAAAACTCAGAGACTGCGCGTGCTTCTGCAGCGACATCGCCATTGGATTGTGCTGCTTCAATCGCTGTTTTTGCTTCACGGATATGGGCAAAATCATTTTCATTGCCACGTAAAGCCGCGTAATAAGCAGCAACCCCTTCGAGGACGTGGCGGAATTCCAGCAGATCGAATTGAGATCCGGGATGATTTGCCAGCAACTCGAAAAATGGGTCAGACAACCCGCTATTCAACTCACTTTTGACATACGTGCCACCACCCTGACGACGATATAAAAGCCCTTTGGCTTCGAGTCGTTGAATCGCTTCACGAAGTGATGGACGAGAGACACCAAACTGCACTGCTAGTTCACGTTCGGGCAATAATTTCTGCCCAGGCTGAAGAGTGCCATCGACAATCATTTGTTCTAACTCAGCGACAATGTTGTCGGAAAGTTTTGGCTGTGTTGGTTTGAAGTCGCTCATGGAGTTGTTACGATGGTATTACCAATGCTTCATATTTTTAAACAAATTAGCAAAATCCTTAACAACTGTCCATTTTAAAACTGATTTAAATCAAATTTTACGTGGATTTTTATTAACTAGGTATTACCAATCAATAACAAGATGTTAACAAATGTAGTTTTTCAGATGGTCGCGTCGAGTTGCAGTGCAATGTAACGTAACAGGTGATCATCGAAGCTGTCTTTCAGATCCAAGCCTGTTAATTCAGCAATAAGATTCAAACAACACCCGCGTGTATTACGGTAAATAGAGCGTGCTTTTGCGGTCGCGATCGGCTGCACATTATGTTTAAACCAAGCCATGAGCGTCCGTCTTACAATCCATTTGTATCCATGACTTTAAGACGCCGCATTGGTCTGACCAGATCACTGTCGCACAAAATACTTAACCCATTTTGTGTATTGTTAATATTTGATTGATCACATTTGCAACAAGGAAAGCAAAATTCCTTATTGCAAATCAGGAGGGAAAGATTGAAATTAGAACTGAGAAATACGTAAGGTTGCAGCCACATTCCGGGCTGTCAGACGAACATTAAAAGCTGCATCGGCTAATGCCTCATCCAGAGAACAGACTTTATTTAGCACACTGAACACAGCATCCAGACCATGTTCATACACCACGTCGACATCCTGACTCAGGCTACCGGCAATTCCGATCACTGGTTTGTGATATCGTTTTGCCACACGTGCAACACCCACCGGCACTTTCCCTTTAATGCTTTGGCTATCAATCCGACCTTCCCCGGTAATAACCAGATCAGCGTCTTTCACTGCCGCATCCAGACCAACGGCTTTAGTCACGATTTCGATGCCTGGACGGAGTTCCGCATTCAAAAATGCTAGAAATGCAGCACCTAATCCACCAGCTGCGCCAGCGCCAGCCACCATCTCAACGTCTCTACCTAGCTGAGAGCGG